>JBJOKP010000300.1:0-4357 GCA_046046045.1 Pseudomonadota bacterium
GACCTGGTGCTGCAGGCCGTGGGCAAGCTGCTGCAGGCCCGCCTGCGCAACTACGACCTGGCCTGCCGCTACGGCGGCGAGGAGATGGCCCTGGTCCTGCCAGGCTGCGCCCTGCCCGCCGCCCAGGCCAGGCTGGAGCAGATCCGCGAGGCCGTGGCCCAGCTGAGCCTGGACCACAAGGGCCGCGCCCTGCCCCCGGTCACCATCTCCATCGGCCTGACCGACGCCGCCGGCGACGACGCCGACGCCGTCATGCGCCGGGCCGACATGGCGCTCTACGAGGCCAAACATGCGGGCCGGAATCGGCTCGTGCTGGCGGCGGCTGGCGGCGCGCCGGACGGCGGCCCCGCTTGAGCCGCGACGATGACCCGGGCGAGGCGCCCGGGGGCCGGGCTCAGGCGCGGTGGTCGTTCACCTCGTCGCGGCCGGCGCGGGCGTCGAGGTGGGCGTTGTCGGCCCAGCCGATGATGGTGAAGCCTTCGCCGGTGTAGAGCAGGCGGTTGATGCTGGCGTTGCCGAGTTCCCAGCTGCGCGGGGCCTCCAGGGCCATGCCGCTGGCGGCGCGGTAGAGGCAGTCCAGCACGCCGCCATGGGCAACCAGGGCGATGGTTTCCCCCGGATGGCGACGCGCCACCTCGGTGGCTGCGTCCACGCAGCGGGCGTAGAAGGTCAGCAGGCTTTCGCCGCCTTCGGGCGTGAAGCCGGGTTCGCGCTTGCGCCAGCGCAGCGAGAGCTCGGGGTGCTGCTGCTCCACCTCGGCCACGGTGTGGCCCTGGAAGGCGCCAAAGTGGCGCTCGCGCAGGCCCTGGCGCAGTTGCAGCGGCAGGCCGGTGCGGCGCGACAGGGCGGCCGCGGTGCTGGCGGCCCGCGCCAGGTCTGAGCTGTAGATGGCGGCGATGGGTTCGTCGGCCAGGGCGGCGGCCAGGCGTTCGGCCTGGGCCAGGCCCTCGGCATTCAGCGGCACGTCGAGCTGGCCCTGGACGCGGCCGGCGACATTCCAGTCGGTCTCGCCATGGCGCAGGGCGAGGATGCGGGTGACCTGATCGAGACTCATGGCGCGGCTGGCTGGGCGACTCAGACACCCCAGAGGATGGGCTTGGCGCCCTTGTGGGCGCGGGTCAGCATCTCGATCAGCGGCCAGGCGCGCTGGCGCAGCGCGACCTCGGGCGGCTTGGGCGGGCTGCGGCCCTCGGCCTCGGCCTGGCGTACGGCCTGGGCATGCAGCGCTTCTTCCTGGGTGATCGCGGCCTCGAGCGCAGCGATCAGCGCCGGCATGTCGGCCACCTCGAAGATGCCTTGCGGTGCCGGTTCGCGGCCGGCGGCGCGCAGCACGCGATTCCCCACCGGCTCGGTCATGATGAGGTCGCCGGTGGCGCGGGAGTTGAATTTGTAAAGCATGGTGGGCAGGGCTGGCGTGGAGAAGTCAGGCGGGCGTCGGCGCCGCCGGGATGGCCCGGACTGGCCCGCCCGCCTGGGCGTCGCCAGACCGCAGCACGGCCTGGATGGTGTCGGCGAGATGATCCGCCAGGCGGCGACGGTCGGCATGGGCCGTCACCTCGGGCGCTAGCACGTGCAGGTCCACGGCCAGGCCGCGCGCGGCAGCGATGCGCCAGAGACTTTGCACCAGAGTTGTCTCGCCGACGAACTGGGCCGCCACGCTCACGGGCAGACCGGGCTCGGAAAAGCGGATGGCCACCGGCTGCACCACCGTGGCGGTGGCGATGGCCGCTTGCAGCAGGTTGGCGTGGAAGGGTAGCAGGGCATGGCCATCGGCCGTCGTGCCTTCGGGAAAGACGGCGACGGTCTCGCCGCGGGTGAGCGCCTCGGCCATCAGGTGGACCACGCGCAGGGCGTCGCGCTTGCGTTCGCGCTGCAGGTAAAGCGTGCCGCCGGCATCGACCAGCCGGCCGATCAGGGGCCAGGCCTGCACGTCAGCCTTGGAGACGAAGCGGGCCTGGGGGCAGACGGCATGGATGGCCATGATGTCCAGCCAGCTGATGTGGTTGGCGACGATGAGCTTGGCGCCCGGACGGAACTGGCCATGCACCCGGAGGCTGACGCCGATGCGGCACAGCATCTTCTGTGACCACCACTGCACGCGCGCCTGGCGGGCCGCGCTGTCCAGCCCCGGAAAGCGCAGCAGCACGATGGCCAGGCCGTGCAGGAGGTGGGCCGTCACCCCGAGCAGGCGCCAGGCAGCACGCAGTGCGGCGGGCATCAGCGGCCCCGTCCTGACAGGCTCAGGCATCCGCCACGGTGCATGCGGGTTGGGCTGGCGGCCATGGTCAACGGGCGGCCGCCTCGTAGGCCACGCTGCCGGCCACCAGGGTGGCACGCACCCGGCCGGGCAGCATCATGCCGGTGTCCTCAAAGGCGAAGGGCGTGTGTTTGCCCTGGCTGCGCAGCACGCCGGGCTCGACCTTCCAGACCTGTTCGGGGTCGTAGACGCACAGATCGGCCACGCCGCCTTCCACCAGCCGGCCGGCGCTGTGCGAGAGCGAGCCGATGGCATCCCCCAACACCCGCACCGGCTCGCTGGTGACGCGGGCCAGGGCCTGGGCGGTGGAGAGGCCGCTCTCCGCGCCCCACTTCAGCGCCAGCGAAAGCAGCAGTTCCAGGCCGGTGGCGCCGGGCTCGGCCTCGCCGAAGGGCAGCTGCTTGGCATCTCCCTCCACCGGCGTGTGGTCGGAGACCAGGGCGTCCAGCGTGCCGTCGAGCAGGGCGGCGCGCAGGGCGTCGCGGTCGCGGCCCTGGCGCAGCGGCGGGGTCAGGCGCATGGCCGGATTGAAGTAGCCGATGTCGACGTCGGTGAGGTAGAGCGAGTTGATGCTCACGTCGGCCGTCACCGGCAGGCCTTCGGACTTGACCTGGCGCAGCAGGGCCACGCCCGCGGCGCTGGACAGGCGCATGAGGTGCACCCGCGCGCCTGTGATGCGCATCAGCTCGAACAGGGTGTGCAGGGCCACGGTCTCGGCCGCCACCGGCACGCCGGAGAGGCCCAGACGGGTGGCGACCGCGCCGCTGGCCGCCACACCCTTGCCCAGGAAGGCATCCTCGGGCCGCAGCCAGACGGTGTAGCCGTGGGTGGCAGCGTATTGCAGGGCGCGTTGCAGCACCTGGGTGTCCTGGATGGGCGTGTCGGCCTGGGAGAAGCCGACGCAGCCGGCCTCGGTCAGCTCGGCCATCTCGGTCAGCGACTTGCCGGCCAGTCCCTTGGTCAGCGCGCCCAGGGGGAAGAGCCGGCACAGGCTGAGCTTGCGGGCGCGGAACTTGAGCATCTCGACCAGGCCGGGCTCGTCCAGCGTGGGGTCGGTGTCGGGCGGGCAGACCAGGCTGGTGACACCACCGGCTGCCGCCGCGTTGAGTTCGCTTTCCAGCATGCCCTCGTGTTCATGGCCGGGCTCGCGCAGGCGGGCGGCCAGGTCGACCAGGCCGGGTGCCACGATGCAGCCGCTGGCATCGATGCGGCGGTTTGGCGCGAAGTCGGCCGGCACCTGGCCGATGGCGAGGATGCGTCCGCCGGCGATGGCCAGGTCGGCGGGCTCGTCGCGGCCGGTGGCCGGATCGACCACCCGCCCCTTGCTGATGAGGATCTTCATGCTGCGTTCCCCGCGATGATGGACATGACGGCCATGCGCACCGCGATGCCGAAGGTCACCTGGGGCAGGATGACGCTGTGGCTGCCGTCGGCCACGTCGGAGGCGATCTCCACGCCGCGGTTGATGGGGCCCGGGTGCATGACGATGGCGTCGGGCTTGGCCAGGGCCAGCTTCTCGGGCGTCAGGCCCCAGCACTTGAAATATTCGCCCGCGCTGGGCAGCAGGGCGCCGCTCATGCGCTCGTTCTGCAGGCGCAGCATGATGATGACGTCGGCACCGCGTATGCCCTCGGCCATGTCGTTGCAGACCCGCACGCCCATCTCGCGCAGGTCACCCGGCACAAGGGTCTTGGGGCCGACGGCGCGGATGTCGGGCACGCCCAGCGTGGTGAGGGCGTGGATGTCCGAACGCGCCACGCGCGAATGCACGATGTCGCCCACGATGGCCACGCTCAGCTGGGTGAAGTCCTTCTTGAAGTGGCGGATGGTGTACATGTCCAGCAGGCCCTGGGTGGGGTGGGCATGCCGGCCGTCGCCTGCGTTCACCACATGCACATGCGGCGCGCAGTGCTGGGCGATGAGGTAAGGCGCGCCACTTTCGCTGTGCCGCACGACGAACATGTCGGCATGCATGGCGCTGAGGTTGGCGATGGTGTCCAGCAGGCTCTCGCCCTTGGCGGCGCTGCTCTTGGCGATGTCCAGGTTGATGACATCAGCCGAGAGGCGCTTGGCGGCGATCTCGAAGGTGGTGCGGGTGCG
>JBJOKP010000301.1:0-4341 GCA_046046045.1 Pseudomonadota bacterium
CACGCCGAATTCACCCACGGTGTGGGCAAAACCCAGCACGGCGGCGGTCACCAGGCCGGGCCTGGCCAGGGGCAGGGCGATGCTGAAGAAGCGGTCCAGCGGCCCGGCGCGCAGGGTGGCGGCGGCTTCCAGCGTGCGCGGCGGGATGGCCTCGAAGGCCTGCTGCAGCGGCTGCACCACGAAGGGCAGGGAGCACACCACCGAGGCCACCACCAGGCCGGCGAAGCTGAAGGGCAGGCGGCCCAGGCCCAGGGCCTGCATGGCCTGTCCCACCGGCCCCTGCGGCCCCAGCAGCACCAGCAGGTAGAAGCCGATCACCGTGGGCGGCAGCACCAGGGGCAGGGTGACGAGGGCCAGCCACAGCGGCTTGAGGCGGGAGCGGCTCTGCGCCAGCCACCAGGCCAGTGGCGTGCCGACGAGCAGCAGCAGCAGGGTGGTGAGGCCGGCCAGCTCGGCACTGAGCACGATGGCCTGCCAGTCTGCCGGGGTGTAGCGGGTCAGGAACATGGCCGCAGTATCGCCAGCCGGTGCGGCCGCTGCCGCGCCGGGTCCAGCGGCATCTACCCTGAGGCGGGCTGGCAGCAGGCGCCGCTAGCATGGCGGTCAGGCCAACAACATCATCACGGACCGTGAGGGCGCTGCTGTCACTGCCGCAGCCCTGCGGCAGGGTCGCGCGGCGCTCCCGGCCAGCCGCTCGCTCATGCCCGCCAACTCATCCCTGCATCCGTCCGCCGGTCTCGCCGGCCAGGCACAACCAGCGTCCATCCCGCTTTCAACCCGGCCGGATCAGCGTCCCACCTTGGCCTGGCGGGCAAGGCGCGTGCTGACCGCACTGCTCGCCGCTCCGCTGCTGCTGGTGGCAGCCTGCGGGGGTGGGGGCGGGGGTGGCGGCGATGGGGCGACCCGGGTCGGTGTGGATCGGACCTCCGTGAGCAGCACCTTTGGCCAGGGCGACATCCCGGCCGATCTGGTGGTGATCGCCACCCGCAGCGGCGACCTGACCCGGGACATCTTCGTCGGTGTGGACACGCCGACCGGCCAGGCCGATCCGAACATCCAGGACGTGCAGCTCGAGACACTCAGCATCACGCAGCTGGCGGCGCACATCATTCCCGCGCCCGGACTGGCGCCCGGCAACTATTCCGGCACCCTGATCTTCCTGGCCTGTCCGGATCGTGCCTGCGCCAGCCAGTACGCCGGCTCACCCATCCGGATCAGCTACAGCTTCACGGTGCGGGCCCATGTCCAGGTCACTCCAAGCCTCCTGATCTTTTCCGGCGAGATTGCTGCGCCCCAGACCAGCCAGGTCAGCGTGGTTCTCCCGCCGGGCGTCAGCACCTATCTGGTGACACCCAGCGACCCGAGCACGGTGCAGATCGACCAGCAGACGGCGACCGGCTTCCGGGTGACGGCCACGCCCAAGGTGATTGGCAGCTTCAGCAGCGACATCACGGTGAATGCCGACGGGCTGATCCGGCATCTGACGGTGAGCCTCACGGGGGTGGCACGTCCCATCCTGCTTGATGTCTCGCGCGTCGACCTGACGGCCACCAGCGGCAGTCCGGCCCAGGCCAGCTTCAACGTGCTGCGCAACGCCGAGGGGGCGACCGACTTCAGCGTGAGCACCGACGGCTCGGCGCCCTGGCTGTCGGTGAGTCGCAGCGCTGGCAGCACCACGCAGGTGAATGTCTCGGCCCTCTCCTGGCCCAGTGGCAACTGGGCGGGGAACATCCTCATCACCAGCGGCTCCGAGACCCGCGTCCTGCCGGTGGGTTATGCCGTGGCAACACCTGTCGGAGGTGAACGCGGCCTTTCGGTCGGCGCTTCCACGCTGACGCTGGCCGCCGTCGAATTCAGCGAGTCGGCGTATCAGACCCTGGTCGTCAGCCGGCCCACCTGGAATCCCCAGGTCGACTTCACGATCAGCTATCCCCCTGCGGTCGGCGGCTGGCTGAGCGGCCGCGTGATGCCTGACGGCAACTTCGAGTTCAAGGCGGTGTCGGGCCTCCTGCCGGTGGGAACCTACCTCGCCCAGATCCAGTTCTCCGGCGCCGCCCCCAGCCAGCCGGTCATCGTGCCGGTGCAGTTCAGCATCGGCCCGGGCCTGGCCACACCGGCACCGCAGACCTACACCCTCACCAGCGACACGACAGCCACGGGCCTGACCGGCAGCGTTCCCCTGATGATCCCGGGCAATCCGGCTATCAGCTGGACCGCATCGAGCGACAGCCCCTGGCTGGTGATGGACCGTGCCAGTGGCGACCAGGCCAGCCTGCCGAGCTTCCACATCGATGCCGGCCTGGCGGTGCAGGCCAACGGCAGCAGCAGCGCCAATGTCGGCAGCATCACGGTGACGGCGCGACCGGCCGGTGCCGCAGCGGATGCCCCGGGCTACCGTGCCGTGAACGCCAGCATCACCCTCAGCAAGGCCCTGAGCGAGGTGCAGGCGGTCGGCCCGGCCGATGTCTTTGCCGGCCAGGCGGCCAGCGTGGTGGTGCGTGGCCGGAACCTGGGCCTGCTCGCGGATCCGGCGGCGCGCCTGCAGATCGCCGGATTGACGCCGACCTCGGTCACCAGGCTGGGCAGCGAGAGCCTGCGCGTCCAGCTGCCCGCCCATGCCGCCGGCAACCGCACGATCTCGGTCAGCAACGACCTGGGCGTCTCCATGCCCAGTGCCACCCTGAGGACACTGGATGCCTCGGCCCTGCCCGCAGCCGCCCTGCCCACCGGCAGCGCCGTGGGCAGCGTGCTGGTCGATCTGCGTCGACGTCAGGTCTTCCTGCTGGATCGCGGCAATGCCTCGGTCCAGCGCTGGCGCGAAAGTGCGGGGGGCTGGTCGGCGCGCGAGACCCTGGCCTTCGCCGGCCTGGCGGACATCGCGCTCAGCCAGGATGGCGCCTGGCTGATCGTGGCCGAGCGCAGCGGCCGGATGCACCTGGTGGATCCCATCGCCTTCACCATCGCCGAGACCCTGAATCTGCCCGGCACCCTGATCGATGTGCCTGACCTGGGCCGCGGTCTGGCCGTCAGCAATGACGGGAAGGTCTGGTTCGGCTGGGGCAGCAGCAACACGAGCTTCGGCCACCTGGGCAGCGTGGACATACCCCGACGTCTGGTCACGCCTGATGAAGACACCGGCGGCATCCTCGGGACCACCCTGGGGGGGCCCTGGCTGGTGGCCTCGCGGGACGGTGAACGCCTGCACATGGTGCAGAGTGCCCAGGTCACGCCGAGCCCGCCCCTGCTATACCGCAACAGCAGCGACGGTGTGTGGCGCACCAACCCGGCCGGCCTGACCTTCTTCTACTGGTCCTTCAACGGCCTGGACGACGCTGCCAGCCGCTTCAGCGCCTTCAGCGAGGTCTTCGATGGCAGCTTTGCCCGGGTGGGCCAGGAGGTGCTGCCGGATGCGGGCTGGCTGGATGTCGCGTCGGTGCTGTCACCGGACGGCCGGCGTCTCTACGTCTTCGCCCTGCCGCCGGACTGGCAGAACGCCGCCACGGCCAACCTGCCGCGGATCTATGTGTTCGACACCAGCGTGGCCGCGGGGACGACCAACACCCTGCCGCTGCTCAGCCGCTTTGATGTGGCCGACTTCCCGACCTGCCATGTGGATCGCACCGACAGCGCCTGCTTCCGCCCCATGATGAACATCAGTCCCGATGGCAAAACCCTGTTCGTGGCGGGCACGGTGAACCTGATGGTCGTGCCGGTGCCGGCGCAACTGCCCACGGTTGCGCCCCAGGGTCTGCGTCGCAAGGTCCAGGCGGCTCCGCCCAAGGCGCCCGCGGTGATGCGGCCCTGGCGCAGCGAGCGCTGAGCGCGACATCGAGGAGAGTCCCCGGCCGGCCGATTGTTTCCAAAGGCGTCACCCCTGGGCGAGTGCTGCGGAAGCGTGGATGATGCCGGGGCTGTGACTGGCCTCTTGAACAACTGCGCTGCCGGCGCGTGTGCTGGCGGCGCGATGGACAGGTCTGGTCCGGCCTGGTCCAACGGCTATCCTGCGCCCCCGCTGTCCCGTGCTGTCCTCTGCCCCCATGGTCCTGGCGCGCTCCACGCCCCACCCAGACATCCCCGATCTCGCCGACATCGATCCGCCCATGCTCGATCACGAGGTCGAGGTGGATTTGGCCGATCGGTTGCCGCCGCATGAACTGGCGGATCAGGACCACCCGCAGGCCCGACCGTCCAGGCCTGCAGGCGATCTGGACGAGGGCCCTCAGGCTGTGCCCGCCTGGTCGCGTGGCCGAGCGCCCGGCCCGGCGCTGCCGCGCAGCGGTGCGGCCGATGCCGCCGAGGCCGTGCGCCTGGCCCGCCAGGGCGCGCAGGGGCAGGACCAGG
>JBJOKP010000302.1:0-4327 GCA_046046045.1 Pseudomonadota bacterium
GCATGAGGGCCAGCTCGGCCTCGTCGAGCCGGCCGGGCTTCTGCAGGATGCGGTCGGGGATGCCGATCTTGCCGATGTCATGCAGCGGGGCGAAGAGGTAGAGGTATTCGATGAATTCGTCGCCCAGCTGCCAGGCCGGCGCCATGCGGCGGGCGATCAGGCGCGAGAACAGGCCGATGCGGCGCAGGTGCTGGCCAGTCTCGCTGTCGCGCTGTCCGGCCAGGCCGCAGGCCAGGTTGATGGAACCGATGAGGGTGCGCGCCGCCGCCAGCCGGGCGAGGTAGGCCTGGGCGACCAGGTCGGCGAAGAGTTCGAGAAAACCGGTGACCTCGGCGTTGAAGGCCGCCGGCTGGCGCGAATCGAAGAAGAGGAAGGCGGCCAGTTCCTCGCCATGGAAGACCGGGCGGGTGTAGCTGGACCGGTAGCGCTGCGAACTCAGCCACTGGCCATGCACGCTGTGGCCAGGCGCCAGACCGGCGGCGATGTCGTCCACCACGCGGGCGCGTCGCTGGGTGGCCAGGTCCCGCAGCGAAGGCACGTCGGCCTGATGGGCCTCGTAGCGCACCAGCGGCTGGCCGGGCCCATCGCTGCTGGCAAAGGTCTTGAGCAGGTCCTGCGCGGGATCGTAGAGCGCCATGGCGATGCGATCGATGAACTCGAAGCGACGGCGGGCCACTTCGTGCAGGAACTGCAGGCGCGTCTGCACGCTGTCGCCCAGGACGCCGCCGTTCACGTTGCCATGGGCATGAAGCAGGCGGAGCGGTGTGGTGGAGGGCATGGGGTACTTCAGGGCCAGATCAGCGTAACAGGCGGTCGATGTGGCCAAGGCCGCGAACTCAGGGGTTTTGGTGCCTTGCTTCCAGCCATGAATTGGACGAGGCTCACCGGGTCGGCCCAGGCCTGCCCGGCGCATCTTTTGGGGGATGGCGGCGGCGGCCCAGGTTCCTTGATATCGGCTGCGGATGGCCGGAGCCAGGAGTACGTCGTGAAGAAGTGCACGCATTTGACGGCCGTCTCCCGTGACCGGGCGCGGCTGGCCTGGGGCCAACGGACCCACCACCTGGCTGGACGCCAGGCCATGCCGGCGACCCTTGCGCTGACGCCGCTGGTCGCGCTGATCGCGCTGGTGGCCTTGGGTGCTGTGGCGTCGATGCTTCTGCCGGCGCCGTCCTGGGCCGCCGGTGGGGCGCCCAGTGCCACCGAAGCTGAAGATCCGGATTTCCAGGCCGGCGTGGCGGCCATCAAGCGGCAGGACTGGCCGGCCGCCATCAGCCGCCTGTCGGCCGTGGTGCAGCGCCAGGACGGCAAGGCCGATGCGTGGAACTGGCTGGGATATGCCTACCGCCAGACCGACCAGATGGAGCGCAGCTTCGCCGCCTATGAGCGCGCCCTCAAGATCGAGCCCGGCCACCGCGGCGCGCTGGAATACCTGGGCGAGGCCTATCTGAAGGTCGGCCGCCTGCCTGAGGCCGAGGCCCAGCTGCGCCTGCTGGACAAGGCCTGCTGGCTGCCCTGCGAGGAATTCCGCGACCTGCAGGCCAAGATCCTGGCCTACAAGAAGAAGTCGGCCTCCTGAGGCTGGACCGCGGTCGGTGTGTCGGGCCGGTGTTTCAGACCGGCGCCTTCTGCGCCGTGACCTGCGGCAGCCAGAGGGCGGCCAGCAGGCCGGGTTCGGCGGGCTGGAAGACCAGGCGCCCGCCATGCGCCTCGGCCACCAGGCGCACTAGGTAGAGACCTAGGCCGACGCCGCCGGTGCGGCGCTGGCGGGCCGCGTCGGCACGCCAGAAGGCCTGGCCCAGCTGGCCAAGCTGATCGGTGGCCACGCCCGGACCCCGGTCGCGCACGCTGATCCAGACACCCGCCGATGCGGTGGCGACTTGGGATTGATCGCCTGGTGCAACGCCCAGGAGGGGTCCGGCCTGAGGACGGGCCCTGGGCGGCTCGTCGGCGCGGCCGGCCGTCAGACTGAGCCAGACCGTGGCGGTCGTGGCGTCCGCCGGGGCCGCGGCGTCGGGCTGGCCGTGGCGCAGGGCGTTGTCGAGCAGGTTGCGCACGGCCAGGCGCAGGCGCGGGGCATCGACGGCCAGCTCGGGCAGGTCGACGGCGATCTGGCGCTGCACTGGGCGGTCGCCGAACTGCTCGTCCAGCAACTGGTGCAGCAGGCGGCCCAGGTCAACCGGCTCGCGGTGCAGGGCACTGTGGCCGGCGGCCAGGCGCTCACTCTCCAGCAGGTCGGTGATGAGGTCGCGCATGGCAGCCAGGTCGGCGAGCAGGGCCTGGCGCGCCGGGCCGTCGTCCACCAGCTCGGCGTTCAGTCGCGCGCGCGTCAGGGGCGAGCGCAGCTCGTGGCTGATGGCCAGCAGCAAGGCCCGCTTGGCGTCCAGCATGGCCTGGATCTGGCTCGCCATCTGGTTCACTTGGCCGGCCAGCTGGCCCAGCTCGTCAGGCCGCCGCACGGGGATGGGGGTGTCGAAATCCCCCTCGCCGTAGCGCGCCACCCCGGCGCGTATGGCCGCCAGCGGCGCCAGCAGGTGGCGCACATACAGATAGGCACAGCCGGTCAGCAGCAGCAGGGTGGCCAGGGTGACCCAGCCTATGGCGCGGGGCCGGCGTTCGAAGTCCACCACCTCCAGGCCGAAGTGCACGACATGGCCGTCCGCCGTCACCCGGGTCAGCAACCAGGAGCCAGCCCCGCGTGGCAGGTGCATGCGCCAGGCCGGTGGGTGATGTGGCCGCCGCCTCGGGCCGGCCCCGGGGGCGGCGTGGT
Organism: Pseudomonadota bacterium; assembly: GCA_046046045.1. Taxonomy (GTDB): domain Bacteria; phylum Pseudomonadota; class Gammaproteobacteria; order Burkholderiales; family Burkholderiaceae_C; genus Sphaerotilus. The sequence continues at coordinate 2,768 of JBJOKP010000302.1, forward strand.
CGCCGTCCCCCAGATCGGGCGGCAGGGGCGGGGGCGGCTCGCCCGGACGGGGCAGGGGCGGCTCGAAGCCAGGCTCCTCCAGCGATGCGCCGCTGCCGCGGGTGTCGAAGTTGACCTGCGGGCCACGCACGCGGATCCAGATCGGCAGGCGATCGGCCAGGGCGCGGGCCCGTGCCAGGTCGGGAGGGTCGCCCAGGTCAACGGCCAGCCGGTCGACGTAGTCGGTCAGCAGCGGCCGCACCAGCTCGCGCCAGCCGCCCGAGAAGGCCCGCTGCATGCCCAGCACGAAGCTGGCGCTCATGGCCAGGGCCAGCAGCAGGAAGACGGCCACCAGGCGCATGCCCAGCGAGCGGCGCAGCTGCTGCCAGCGGCCAGGGTCACTCACACCCGCACCCCGGCAAAGCTGTAGCCTGCATTGCGCAGGGTCTTGATCGGGTCCAGCGGCTCGAGCTTGCGGCGCAGGCGGCTCACCAGGATGTCCACCGCGCGTGTGTAGAGGTCGGCCTCGTGGCCGCGCAGCTGGGTGAGGATCTCGTCGCGGGTGTAGACCCGTCCAGGTTCACGCGCCAGCAGCCAGAGCAGCTCGAACTCGGTGCCGGTCAGCTCCACCACCTCGCCCTGGCGCAGCACTTCGCGCCGCAGGGCGTCCACCACCAGGCCCTCGAAGGCCAGGCGGCGCTCCTCGCGGGACGGAGCCGGTGCAGGCGTGGCCGGTGGAGGCGCGGCATGCACCGGCCGGGCCTGGCGGCGCAGGATGGTCTGCAGCCGGGCGGCCAGCTCGCGGGGCTCGAAGGGCTTGGGCAGGTAGTCGTCGGCGCCGATCTCCAGGCCCACCACCCGGTCGGTCAGCTCGCCGCGGGCGGTGAGCATGATCACCGGCAGCGCGGCCACCGCCGGATCGGCATGGCGACGGATGCGGCGGCAGAGCTCGAAGCCATCCATCTCCGGCAGCATGACGTCGAGGATGGCCGCGTCGTAGCCGCCCGCCTCCAGCTGCGCCAGGCCCAGGCTGGGGCGGGTCACCGCCGCGAGCTCGAAGCCGAAGCGCTGCAGGTAGGCGGTGAGCGGCGGGGCAAGCAACTCGTCGTCGTCGATGAGGAGGAGGCGGGGCATGGGGTCATCCTGCCACGGCCGGGGCAGGATGCCTCAGGGGCGCGGACCGCTGGCCGGCGGCTGGGGACCCTCCGGCGGCGGCATCATGCCCGGTCCGCCATGGGGCCCATGCATGCCACTGCCCTTGCCGTGGCCCGGCATCCAGCGATGGCCGCCGCGATGCGCCAGCCACTGGCCCACCTTCTGCTGCTGCTCGGGCTTGAGGCTGTCGAAAAAGTCGCCAAAGGCGCCGATCAGGGTGGGCGCCGCGGTCTGCACGACGGCCAACTTCTGGTCCACCAGCGCCTGGGCGCCACGGCGGTCCAGGCTGCTGCCAGCCAGCAGCTGGTTCACGCGGCTTCGCGGGTCGCTGTCCTGCCCCTGCAAGGCCTTGCGCTGCTCGGCCAACTTGTCCAGCAGTACCCCCAGGTTCCGCTGCTGGGTGGCATCCAGGGCCAACTCGCGGGT
>JBJOKP010000303.1:0-4324 GCA_046046045.1 Pseudomonadota bacterium
GCCTGGTTCGACTGGTACATCGTAGCGGCCATCCCGACCGCCTTCCTCGCCGCCGCCTTCGTGGGCGCGGTGCTGGAGCGCAGCATCATCCGCTGGCTCTACGGCAGGCCGCTGGAAACGCTGCTGGCCACCTGGGGCATCAGCCTGGTGCTGATGCAGGCGGTGCGCACCACCTTCGGCGCCCAGAACGTGCCGGTGGAGAACCCGGCCTGGCTGTCCGGCGGCATCGAGGTGATGAGCAACCTCACCCTGCCCTACAACCGCATCGTCATCATCGGCTTCGCCTTTGCCGTGCTGGCCGGCGTGGCCCTGCTGATCGCCAGCACCCGCCTGGGCCTCTTCGTGCGCGGCGTGACCCAGAACCGCCGCATGGCCGCCTGCATGGGCGTGAACACCGCCCGCGTGGACACCTATGCCTTTGCCCTGGGCGCGGGCATCGCCGGCCTGGCCGGCTGTGCACTGAGCCAGGTCGGCAACGTCGGTCCGGATCTGGGCCAGGCCTACATCGTCGACAGCTTCATGGTCGTGGTGCTGGGCGGCGTGGGCCAGCTGGCCGGCACGGTCTACGCGGCCCTGGGCCTGGGCGTGCTGAACAAGCTGCTCGAAGGTGTGGCCGGCGCGGTGCTGGCCAAGATCATGGTGCTGGTCTTCATCGTGGTCTTCATCCAGAAGCGGCCCCAGGGGCTCTTCGCGATGAAGGGCCGCAGTGCCGAAGCCTGACCTGCGACTCGACGGAAACCCATCCCCATGACCACCTCTGCCTCCCTCGCACCGCACGATCTGCCCGCCCCGCGACGCGGCCTGCTGCTGGGCCCCTCCGGCTGGAGCGGCGTGATGACCGCCCTGCTGGTGGTGGCCGTGCTGGCCCCGCTGATGAACCTGGTCGTGCCTGACGGCCATCCCCTGCACCTGGCCGACTACTACGTGGCGCTGATCGGCAAGATCATGTGCTACGCCATCTGTGCCCTGGCCATGGACCTGATCTGGGGCTACACCGGCATCCTCTCGCTGGGCCATGGCCTCTTCTTTGCCCTGGGCGGTTACGCCATGGGCATGTATCTGATGCGCCAGATCGGCCGCGACGGCCAGTACCACGCCGACATGCCGGACTTCATGGTCTTCCTGAACTGGAAGGCCTTTCCCTGGCACTGGGCGGTGTCGGACAGCTTCGTCGCCCAGGCCCTGCTGGTGCTGGCGGTGCCGGGGCTGCTGGCCTTCGTGTTCGGCTGGTTCGCCTTCCGCTCGCGCATCAAGGGGGTGTATTTCTCCATCATCACCCAGGCCATGACCTTTGCGGCCATGCTGCTCTTCTTCCGCAACGAGACCGGCTTTGGCGGCAACAACGGCTTCACCGACTTCAAGCGCATCCTGAACATCCCCATCGCCCAGCCGTCGACCCGGATGGTGCTGTTCGTGCTCACCGGCCTGGTGCTGATCACCTTCTACCTGATGGCCCGCGCCATCGTGAACAGCAAATACGGCCGGGTGCTGCAGGCCATCCGTGATGCCGAGAGCCGCGTGATGTTCACCGGCTACGACCCGCTGGCCTACAAGCTCAGCATCTGGACCCTCAGCGCCGTGATGTGCGGCGTGGCCGGCGCCCTCTACGTGCCCCAGGTGGGCATCATCAACCCGGGCGAGATGAGCCCGGCGGCATCCATCGAGATCGCCATCTGGGCCGCGGTGGGCGGGCGGGCCACGCTGATCGGCCCCATCGTCGGCGCCTTCTTCGTCAACGGCGCCAAGAGCTGGTTCACCCAGGTCTTTCCGGAGTACTGGCTCTACTTCCTGGGCGCCCTCTTCATCCTGGTGACCCTCTTCCTGCCGGCCGGGCTGGTGGGGCTGTGGGCCCAGGTCAAGGCCAGGCTGTTCAAGGGCGACGCCGCCGCCACCCAGGAGATCAAGGCATGACGCCCGAGCTGATGAAGGACCGGGCCGAGGCCCGCATCCGCCATGCCGCCGAGGCGGCCCGCACCTCTGCCACCGCATCGGGCGGACGTACTGCCAGCTACGGCCGCCTGGTGCGCCATGGCGAGCCCGACTTCACGCAGGGCGTGGCGCTCTACCTTGAGGACATCACCGTCAGCTTCGATGGCTTCAAGGCCCTGAATGCCCTCTCGCTGGCCATCAACGTGGGCGAGCTGCGCTGCATCATCGGCCCCAACGGCGCGGGCAAGACGACCATGATGGACGTCATCACCGGCAAGACCCGGCCGGACCTGGGCCGCGCCTCCTTCGGCTCCACCATCGACCTGCTGCGCCTGCGCGAGAACGACATCGCCCAGATCGGCATCGGCCGCAAGTTCCAGAAGCCCACGGTGTACGAGGAACTCAGCGTGTTCGAGAACCTCGAGCTGGCGCTGGCGGCCGACCGCCGGGTGCGCGCCAGCCTCTTCCACCGCCTGTCGGGCGAACAGCTGGATCGCATCGGCGAGATCCTGGCCCTCATCCACCTCAAGCCCGAGGCCCAGCGCACCGCCGGCCTGCTCAGCCATGGCCAGAAGCAGTGGCTGGAAATCGGCATGCTGCTGATGCAGGACCCCAAGCTGCTGCTGCTGGACGAACCCGTGGCCGGCATGACGGACGAGGAGACGGAGCGCACCGCCGAGCTCTTCCTCAGCCTGGAAGGCAAACATTCGCTGGTGGTGGTGGAGCACGACATGAAGTTCGTCGACCAGCTCACCGAAGGCCGCAAGACCGTCACCGTGCTGCACGAAGGCAGCGTGCTGGCCGAAGGCAAGCTCGCCGACGTGCAGGCCAACGAGAAGGTGGTGGAGGTCTATCTTGGGCGCTGATGTTCTTGTGGCCAGCGCGGGCGGGCGCTACCGCTGTGCTGGCGGGCGCTGCCGCTGCGCGGACGGGCGCTGCCGGGTACCCGCTGGCCTCCGTGTCCCCCGACGTCCATCCGGCGGATGGACGTCTCCTCCTTTACCTTCGGCCAGCGGGCACCCGGCAACCCCCGCCGGTCACCGCTCTGGCAGCTTGTCTCTTTGTGGCGGGGTTGTTTCATGCTGAAGGTCGCGGGCCTGAATCAGTACTACGGCGGCTCGCACATCCTGCGCGGGCTGGAGTTCGAGGCCAGGCTGGGCGAGGTCACCGTCGTGCTGGGTCGCAACGGCGTGGGCAAGACCACCCTGCTCAAGAGCCTCATGGGCGTGGTGCCCATCAGGACCGGCAGCGTCCAGCTCGATGGCCGCGACATCGGCCGCGACACGCCCTACGAGCGGGTGCGCCAGGGCGTGGGTTATGTGCCGCAGGGCCGAGAGATCTTCGGCCGCCTCACGGTGGAGGAGAACCTGCGCATGGGCCTGGCCTACAAGCCAGGCGGCACGCCCATCCCGGCCGAGCTGTTCGAGCTCTTCCCCATCCTCAAGCAGTTCATGCACCGCCGTGGCGGCGATCTCTCGGGAGGTCAGCAGCAGCAGCTGGCCATTGCCCGGGCCCTGGCGGCCGGGCCCAAGCTGCTCATCCTCGACGAGCCCACCGAGGGCATACAGCCCAGCATCATCAAGGACATCGGGCGGGTGATCCGCATGCTGGCCGACCGCGGCATGAACGGCCAGCGCATGGCCATCGTGCTGGTGGAGCAGTACTACGACTTCGCCGAGGAACTGGCCGACCAGTACCTGGTGATGGAGCGCGGCGAGATCATCGCCCGCGGCCGCGGCGAGACCATGGCCGTCGACGGGGTGAAGGACCTGGTGTCGATCTGATGGAGGTTAGGCGGCACGGCGGCGGCGCGCCCCTAGACTCGCGCCGCCATGTCACATCACGCCCTGACCGCCGATCTTCCTGCTTCCTTGCCGCGCCGCGTGGCCATCATCGGTGCCGGCCCGGCCGGGCTGATGGCGGCCGAAGCCCTGAGCGCTGGCGGCGACCCTGCCCTGCAGGTGGAGGTCTACGACGCCATGGCCTCGGCCGGGCGCAAGTTCCTGCTGGCCGGCAAGGGCGGGCTCAACCTCACCCATGCCGAAGCCAACGAGCGCTTCATCGCGCGTTATGACGATCCCGCGGGGCGCGTGGCCGGCTGGCTGGACCAGCTCTCACCCCAGGGCCTGCGCGACTGGGCGGCCGGCCTGGGCGTGTCCACCTTCGTCGGCAGCTCGGGCAAGGTCTTTCCGGCGGAGATGAAGGCCGCGCCGCTGCTGCGAGCCTGGCTGCACCGCCTGCGCGGCCAGGGGGTGCGTTTCCACATGCGCCATCGCTGGACCGGGCTGCTGGAGCGCTGCGAGACGGCGGATGGGGATGGCACCGGCGTCACTGCCAACGGCCTGCGACAAGGCTGGCGGCTAGCTTTCGAGTCTCGCGCCCAGGCGGGTGCATC
>JBJOKP010000304.1:0-4317 GCA_046046045.1 Pseudomonadota bacterium
CTGGCCGTGCAGATCAAGCTGCTGCGCGTGCTGCAGGACCGCAAGGTCGAGCGCCTGGGCACCAACCAGGCCCAGGCGGTGGACGTGCGCGTGGTCGCCGCCACCAAGGACGATCTGGCCCAGCGTGCCCGCGAGGGCAGCTTCCGCGCCGACCTCTACTACCGCCTCAATGTCGTGACCCTGGAGCTGCCGCCGCTGCGCGAGCGGCGCGAGGACATCCCCCTGCTCATGGAGCACTTCATGCTGCTGGCCGCCAGCCGCTACGGCCGGCCTCTGCCGCAACTGGGCACCGGCCAGCTGCACCGCCTGGTCTCGCACGACTGGCCGGGCAATGTGCGCGAGCTGCGCAACGTGGCCGACTGCCTGGTGCTGGGCATGGCCAAGGAGCCGCTGCAGGCCCCCGCCGGCCCGGCCACCGGCCCGGCGACCGACCCGGGAGGGGGTTCCAGCACGGCGGCCCTGCCTGCGGCCGACGACGAAGCGCAGCCTCTGGCTGAGCGGGTCGAGGCCTATGAACGCGGCCTCATCAGCGAGGCCCTGCAGCGCCACGGCGGCAACCTCAGCCAGGCCGCGCGCAGCCTGCAGATGGCCAAGACCACGCTGCTGGACAAGGTGCGCAAGCACGGTCTAGTGGCAGCCCGTGAATGATCACCCCGGCCCGGACCCGCGCCTCCTGCACTTCCATCCATCAGCCATGTCGCAGCGCCTCAATGAATCCGTGGTGACCGTGGGCGGGGGCTCGGGCTCCTACGCCATGCTCACCGGCCTGAAGCGGGTGGTGAACCACCTCACGGCGGTGATCGCCATGACCGATTCGGGCGGGTCCTCGCGTCGCCTGATGGACGAGTTCGGCCAGCCTCTGCCCCTGGGCGACCTGCGCCAGGCCCTGGTGGCCATGTCGCGCTCCAGCCAGCTCTGGCGCAACCTCTTCCGCTACCGCTTCCCGGCCAGCCCGGGCGATGCCGTGGGCGGCCATGCCCTGGGCAACCTCATCCTCCATGCCCTGCAGGACCAGCGTGGCGGCGACCTGCTCGCTGCCCTGGGCGACGCCCAGGAACTGCTGGACGCCGCCGGCGAGGTGGTGCCGGTCACCCTGGAGCAGACCACGCTCTGCGCCGAGCTGGCCGATGGCAGCGTGGTGCGCGGCGAGTCGGCCATCGACCGGCCGGGCCCGCGGCGGGTACAGCCCATACGCCGGGTCTTCCTCGACCCGCCGGTGCCGGCCCAGCGGCGCGCCTGCAAGGCCCTGGCGCGGGCCGACCGCATCCTCATCGGCCCGGGCGACCTCTACACCAGCATCGTGCCCTGCCTGCTGGTGGACGGCGTGGCCCAGGCCATCCGCGCCTGCGAGGGTGAGGTGATCTATGTCTGCAACGTCATGACCAAACATGGCGAGACCGATGGCTACACGGCGGCGGACTTCGTGCGCGTCATCCACCAGCACCTGGGCCGGCCGGTGGACCTGGTGCTGCTCAACACCGCCACGCCGCCGCCAGCCCTGCTGGCCCGCTACGCCCAGCAGGCCGCCCAGCCGGTGGACCCCGTGCCCGAGGAGGTGCGCAGCCTGGGCCCGCGCATCCAGACCGGCGACTTCATGACTGCCGACGCCCTGCTGCGCCATGACGCCGAGAAGGTGATGGCCGCGCTCTGGCCCGGGGTGACCTGGGCGCCCACCAGCTACAGCTCCCTGCTGGGTTAGCCTTGCCACCCCCGTGAACTGCTAGACCGACAGAAGGAGACCCATCCCATGTTCAAGGCCATCCTGCTGGAAAAGGACGAAGCCGGCTTCCGCGCCGGCCTGGGCGACATCGACGAGGCCCGCTTGCCCGCCAGCGGCGACGTGACCCTGGCGGTGGCCTACTCCACCCTCAACTACAAGGACGGCCTGGCGCTGACCCACAAGAGCCCGGTGGTGCGCAACTGGCCCATGGTGCCGGGCATCGACGGCGCGGGCACGGTGATCGAGAGCAGCCACCCCGACTGGCAGCCCGGCGACCGCGTGGTGCATAACGGCTGGGGCGTGGGCGAGACCCACTGGGGCTGCCTGGCGCAGAAGGCCCGCCTGAAGGGCGACTGGCTGGTGCGCCTGCCGGCGGCCTTCAGCGCCCGCCAGGCTGCGGCCATCGGCACGGCGGGCTACACCGCCATGTTGTGCGTGCTGGCGCTGGAAGACCATGGCCTGAAGGCCGGCGCCGGTGAGGTGCTGGTCACCGGTGCCAGCGGCGGCGTGGGCAGCGTGGCCGTGGCCCTGCTGGCCAGGCTGGGCCACACCGTGGTGGCCGCCACCGGAAAGCCGGCCGAGGCCGACTACCTGAAATCCCTGGGCGCCAGCGCCGTGATCGACCGGGCCGACCTGGCCGCCCCTGGCAAGCCGCTGCAGAAGGAACGCTGGGCCGGCGTGGTCGACACCCTGGGCTCCCACGCCCTGGCCAACGCCTGCGCCCAGACGCGCTACGGCGGCGTGGTGGCGGCCTGTGGTCTGGCCCAGGGCATGGACCTGCCGGCCTCGGTGGCGCCCTTCATCCTTCGCAACGTGACCCTGGCCGGCGTGGACAGCGTGATGGCGCCGCGCGCCAAACGCCAGCGCGCCTGGGACCGCCTGGCGACCGACCTCGACCCGGCGCACCTCGAGACCATGATTGACGAGATCGAGCTCGGCCCGGCGGTCTTCGAACGCGCTGCCGCGCTGATGGCCGGCAGCTTCGCCGGCCGCACGGTGGTCAAGATAGGCTGAGGCGCCGGCCGATCGCGCATCGGCCTGGAGGATGAACGGCGGCGCCGGCGCCTTGGATCCCCAGCGTGGATTTGCCGATTTGCAGGCGGTTCTGCGCCTCGCTGCGGCGAGCCGGCTCCCTGGAGCCCTCAGGCCCGAGGTCCGACCGTGATGGAAGTCGCAGCCAGCGGCGCGGCAGATTCCTTCGCGGCCGGCCGGATGTCGCGCACCCCCTCGATCAGGGGCGGGTGTGTGGGCGTTGAGCCACCGGGCCGCGGGGGCATCGCCCTATGATCGTTTCAACGTCTTACAGCCAGCCAGGGTGACCCGCCCGGGATGGCTCACCGGGAGGCCGGCGCCAGTCCGCCGGGTCGAACGATCATGAACAACGCCCCTGCTTCCGCCCCCCTGCCCCTGGGCTCCGCGCTGGACCTGAGCCTGCCGGCCGGCCTGGAGATGACGCCGCTGTCCGGCGCCCTGCTTGCGCTGCTGGACGCCGGCGGCGCCCTGGTGACGGTCAAGGACCTGGCGAGCGGCCGTTATGTCTACGCCAACCAGCGTTTTGCCGAATTCATCGGCCGCCCGGTGGACCAGGTGGTTGGCCATGTCGACGTGGAACTGCTGCCCCTGGCCGATGCGGCCGCGGTGCGGGCCGCCGACCAGCGCGCCCTGGCCGCCCCGCAGGCCAGCGTGGACGAACACCGTTTCGAGCGTGGCGCGCAGCGCCTGGAGTTCCGCGCCAGCCGCATGGCCCTGGGCAGCGATGCCGCGCCGCAGATGCTGGCCGTGTGGTGGGACGAGACGACCCTGCGCCAGTCCCAGCACCAGACCACCCACCAGCTGCAGCAGGCCCTGCAGCAGATCGAGCGCCAGCAGGGTGCCATCGACCATCTGCGCACCGTGCCCGAGGCCAAGCCGGGCGCGTTCTTCGGCAGCGACCATTTTGATGAACACGCCCGTCGCGAACTGGCCCTGTCCAGCCGCGAGCACCGCGAGTTCGCCATCGTGCTGCTGGCGGTCGACCGCTCGGCCGCCCTGGTGCAGCGTTTCGGCGGCGGCGCGCTCAAGCGCGTGATGGAATCGATCGGCCAGATCCTGCGCACCAACACCCGGGCCATGGACGTGATCAGCCATGCCGGCGAGGGCCGCTACGCCATCCTGCTGTCGGGCGTGGGCCTGGCCACCGCCTACACCCGCATGGAGCAGATGCGCCGCCAGTGCGCCACCCACATCGTGGTGCACGAGGGCCACCCGCTGGGCTTCGAGATCTCGGTGGGTATTGCCAGCTTTCCGCACACGGCCGATCACCTGGAGGCCCTGGCCTCGGCCGCCGACCTGGCCCTGGGCGAGGCCCAGCGCCGCGGGGGCAATCGGGTGGCCCTGGCGCCTGTGCCCCTGGGCGAGCGACTTGAGCTCAAGGCAGCCTGAGGCGCTTCACCCACCAGCTTCCCTCCCCCGACGCCGGGCCCTGCGCCCGGCGTTGCCGTTTCCGCGTCTCACAGCCGGTGGCAGGTGCTCACCCGTCGGCGCACCGCGGAGCCGATGGAGCAGGCACACTCGCGGCCGTTCCATTCACTGCGCGTCTGCGCGGTCCAACAGCTCCC
>JBJOKP010000305.1:0-4315 GCA_046046045.1 Pseudomonadota bacterium
CCTCGGTCACACGCACCTTCGAGAACATCTTCCGGCGCGAGAAGGTCAGCGCCGCCATCATCGAGGGCGACAGTTTTCATCGCTACGACAGGCAGGAGATGAAGCTGCGCCAGGCCGAAGCCGAGAAGGCCGGCAACCGCAACTTCAGCCACTTCGGCCCCGAGAACAACCTCTTCGCCGAACTGGAGCAACTGTTTCGTGCCTACGCCGAGACCGGCACCGGCCAGCGCCGCAAATACCTGCACGACCCCGACGAGGCCGCGCCCTACAAGCAGGACCCGGGCACCTTCACGCCCTGGGAGGCCGTGCCCGCCGGCACCGACCTGCTGTTCTACGAAGGCCTGCACGGCGCCGTGGTGACGCCCGAGATCGACATCGCCCGCCACCCCGACCTGCTGATCGGCGTGGTGCCGGTCATCAACCTGGAGTGGATCCAGAAGCTGTGGCGCGACAAGAAGATGCGCGGCTACAGCACCGAGGCGGTGACCGACACCATCCTGCGCCGCATGCCCGACTACGTGAACTACATCTGCCCGCAGTTCACCCACACGCATGTGAACTTCCAGCGCGTGCCGTGTGTGGATACCTCGAATCCCTTCGTGTCGCGCGACATCCCGGCGCCGGACGAGAGCATGGTGGTGATCCGTTTCGCCAACCCCAAGGGCATCGACTTCCCCTACCTGCTCAACATGATCAACAACTCGTGGATGAGCCGCGCCAACACCATCGTCGTGCCCGGCGGCAAGATGGCCCTGGCCATGGAGCTGATCTTCACGCCCTTCATCTGGCGCATGATGGAAAGAAAACGCCGCGCCATGTCGCTGTGAGCGAACCTCCCTCGAACCTGCCCGCTTACCTCGACATGAACGCTCCGCTTCAACTTTCCGCACTCACCACCGACATGGCCAACGCCCTGCGCGCCCTGGCCATGGACGCGGTGCAGCAGGCCAACTCCGGCCACCCGGGCGCCCCCATGGGCATGGCCGAGATGGCCGTAGCCCTGTGGGGCCACCACCTGCGCATCAACCCGGCCGACACGCGCTGGCCCGACCGTGACCGCTTCGTGCTGAGCAATGGCCATGCGTCCATGCTGCTCTATGCGCTGCTGCACCTCACGGGCCACGACCTGTCCATCGACGACCTGAAGGCCTTCCGCCAGCTGCACAGCAAGACGCCCGGCCACCCCGAGGTGGGCATCACCCCGGGCGTGGAGACCACCACCGGCCCGCTGGGCCAGGGCATCACCAACGCCGTGGGCATGGCCCTGGCCGAGAAGCTGCTGGCCCAGGAGTTCAACCAGCCCGGCCACACCATCGTCGACCACCACACCTACGCCTTCCTCGGCGATGGCTGCCTGATGGAAGGCATCAGCCAGGAGGCCATCTCGCTGGCCGGCACCTGGGGCCTGTCCAAGCTGGTGGTGCTCTACGACGACAACGGCATCAGCATCGACGGCCCGGTGCAGGGCTGGTTCGGCGACGACACCGCCGGCCGCTTCCGTGCCTGCGGCTGGGAGGTGATCGGCCCGCTCGACGGCCACGACACCGCCGCCATCGATGCCGCCCTGGCCACCGCCCGCCGCGGCAGCGCGGGCAAGCCCACCCTCGTCATCTGCAAGACCCTCATCGGCAAGGGCTCGCCCAAGCGCCAGAACACCGCCAAGGCGCATGGCGAGCCGCTGGGCGCCGAGGAGATCGCCGCCACCCGCGCGGCCATCGGCTGGCCGCATGCGCCCTTCGAGATCCCCGCGCCCGTGCGGGCCGCCTGGGATGCGCGCGAGCGCGGCGCCGCCCAGCAGCGCGACTGGTCGGCCCGCTTCGAGGCCTACCGCGCGGCCTTCCCCGCCCAGGCGGCCGAGTTCGAGCGCCGCATGGCCGGCGATCTGCCCGCCAACGCGCCGGCTCTGCTCGACGCCACCATCGCCAAGTTCGTCGCCTCGACCACCGCCGTGGCCAGCCGCAAGGCCTCGCAGCAGGTGCTGGCCGAAATCGGTCCGCAACTGCCCGAGCTGCTGGGCGGCTCGGCCGACCTGACCGGCTCCAACCTCACCGACTTCCCCGGCTGCGGCGCGGTCAAGGCCGGCGCCACGCGCGGTGAACTGGCGGGCCGCCACGTGCACTACGGCGTGCGCGAGTTCGGCATGGCCGCCATCATGAACGGCATCGTGCTGCACGGTGGCTACATCCCCTACGGCGGCACCTTCCTCACCTTCAGCGACTACAGCCGCAACGCCGTGCGCATGGCCGCGCTGATGAAGCAGCGCGTGGTGCACGTCTTCACCCACGACTCGATCGGCCTGGGCGAGGACGGCCCCACCCACCAGCCGGTGGAACATGCGGCCAGCCTGCGCCTCATCCCTGGCCTCGATGTCTGGCGCCCCTGCGACGCGGCCGAGACCGCGGTGGCCTGGGCCCAGGCACTCACGCAGCGCGACCGGCCCAGCGCCCTGCTGCTCTCGCGCCAGAACCTGCCGGCCCAGGCGCGTGATGCTGCCCAGGTGGCCGCCATGGCGCGCGGCGCCCATGTGCTCTCGTCGCCCGATGGTGCGCAGGCCACGCTGCTGGCCAGCGGCTCCGAGGTGGGACTGGCCATGGCCGCGCAACAGCAGCTGGCCGCCCAGGGCGTGGTGGTGCGGGTGGTCTCCATGCCGTCGAGCACGGTGTTCGACCGCCAGCCGCGCAGTTACCGCGACGAGGTGCTGGGCGCCCTGCCGCGCATCGGCGTGGAGGCCGGCATCTCGCGCTTCTGGTCGCAGTACGGCTGCGTGGCGGCGCTGGGGGTGGACAGCTTCGGCGAATCGGGCCCCGGCCCGGCGGTGGCGGAGCACTTCGGTCTCACCGCCGCCAACCTGGCGACCATCGTGCGCCGTGAGCTCGACCCTGACCACTCCCATGTGCGTTCGGGCAACTGAGCCCGCCGCGACATCAGCCCTTGCGCGCCTGGCGGCCTGAACCCCGCCCGAGGTGCAGGCCCACCTCTGCCCATCTTCCCGTCCGGATCCAGCGATGAGCACCCGCCGCTATGACGCCGTCAGCTTCGACCTCGATGGCACCCTGATCGATACCGCCGGCGAGATCGTCGAGGCCGTGAACGCCACCCTGGTGGAGGCCGGTCTCGCCGCCCGACCCGAGCGCGAGGTGGTCAACCTCATCGGCAACGGCCTGCGTGCCCTGATGATGAACCTGCTGGCGCGCATCCTGCTCGAGCAGCCGGCCCTGGCCGACAAGCTGCATGCCGAGGTGCTGCTGCACCGGGTGGAGGCCATCTATGGCAGCCTGGCCGGACAGTCGGCTCAACCTTATCCCGGCGCCCTGCGGGCCCTGGTGGATCTGCGCGAGGCGGGCGTGAAGACCGCCTGCGTCACCAACAAGGATGGGGCCTTCACCCGGCGCCTGCTGGAGGCCACGGGCCTGGCCGCCCATCTGGATGTGGTGGTGGCGGGCGACAGCCTGGCCCACAAGAAGCCCCATCCCAGCGTGCTGCGCACGGCCGCGGAACGCCTGGGGGTAGGCACCGATCGGCTGGCCCATGTGGGCGATTCACGCACGGACATCGAGGCCGCGCGCAATGCTGGCGTGGCCGCCTGGGCCGTGCCCTATGGCTACAACGGTGGTGAACCGGTGGCCCTGGCCCAGCCGGCCCGCCTGTTCACCAACCTTGGCGAGGTGACTCGCCATGTGCTGGGCGATCCCCAGGCCAAGGCGGCCTGAGCCTGGCACCCCAGCGGCCGGAGCATCGCTCCGCGCCAGCGCGCACCGCACGCTGTACCGGTGCCGCGGACCCTCTTCCTTCGACGCCTCTCCCTACCTTCCCTGCGAGACCAGTTCATGAGCAGCTCCCCCCTCAAGATCGGCATCAACGGCTTCGGCCGCATCGGCCGCATGGTGTTCCGCGCTGCGGTGCAGAACTTTGCCAACGACATCGAGGTCGTGGGCATCAACGACCTGCTCGAGCCCGACTACCTCGCCTACATGCTCAAGTACGACAGCGTGCACGGTCGTTTCAAGGGCGAGGTCAGCGTCGACGGCAACACCCTCGTCGTCAACGGCAGGAAGATCCGCCTCACCGCGGTGAAGAACCCGGCCGAGCTGGCCTGGGGTGATGTCGGTGCCGACATCGTGGTCGAGTCCACCGGCCTCTTCCTCACCAAGGAAACCGCCGAGGCCCACCTCAAGGCGGGCGCCAAGAAGGTCATCATGAGCGCGCCCTCCAAGGACGACACGCCCATGTTCGTCTACGGCGTGAACCACCAGACCTACGCCGGCCAGGCCATCATCAGCAACGCCAGCTGCACCACCAACTGCCTGGCCCCGGT
>JBJOKP010000306.1:0-4315 GCA_046046045.1 Pseudomonadota bacterium
CGTCGAAGCTGTTGGTGTGCAGGCTCTGCGTGCCGCCGAACACCGCGGCCATGGCCTCGATGGTGGTGCGCACCACGTTGTTGTAGGGGTCCTGCTCGGTCAGGCTCCAGCCGCTGGTCTGGCTGTGGGTGCGCAGCATCAGGCTCTTGGGCTTCTGGGCGTTGAAGCCCTTCATGATGCGGCACCACAGCAGGCGGGCGGCGCGCATCTTGGCGATCTCGAGGTAGAAGTTCATCCCCACCGCCCAGAAGAAGCTGAGGCGGCCGGCGAAATCGTCCACATCCATGCCCTTGGCGATGGCGGTCTTCACGTATTCCTTGCCATCGGCCAGGGTGAAGGCCATCTCCAGCGCCTGGTTGGCGCCGGCCTCCTGCATGTGGTACCCGCTGATGCTGATCGAGTTGAACTTCGGCATGTTTTTCGCCGTGTACTCGATGATGTCGCCGATGATCTTCATCGACGGCTCGGGCGGGTAGATGTAGGTGTTGCGGACCATGAACTCCTTGAGGATGTCGTTCTGGATAGTGCCGCTGAGCTGGTCCTGGGCCACGCCCTGCTCCTCGGCCGCCACGACATAACCCGCCAGCACCGGCAGCACGGCGCCGTTCATGGTCATGGAGACGCTCACCTTGTCGAGCGGGATCTGGTTGAAGAGGATCTTCATGTCCTCGACCGAGTCGATCGCCACGCCCGCCTTGCCCACGTCACCCGTCACGCGCGGATGGTCGCTGTCATAGCCGCGGTGGGTGGCCAGGTCGAAGGCCACGCTCACGCCCTGGCCGCCGGCCGCCAGGGCCTTGCGGTAGAAGGCGTTGGATTCCTCGGCCGTGCTGAAGCCGGCGTACTGGCGGATGGTCCAGGGCCGCACCGCGTACATCGTCGCCTGCGGGCCGCGCAGGAAGGGCTCGAAGCCCGGCAGGGTGTTGGCGTAGGGCAGGTCGGCCGTGTCCGCCGCGGTGTAGAGCGGCTTGACGGTGATGCCCTCGGGCGTCACCCAGTTCAGCTTGACCAGGTCGCCGCCCGGCAGGGACTTGGTGGCCGCCTTGGCCCACTGGTCGAGCGTGGCGGTCTGGAACTCGGGCGGCGTGCTGGAACTGGGGGAACTGGGCTGGGTCATGGTCGGTCCTGGGGGGCGGGCATGGCGCTGGGTGCGCACGGCATCACGATCGGGCTTGTCGCTCATGATACATGATGCATAATTATGAATTCAATGCTGCCGCCAGCCTGACACCGGTTCCGCGTCGACCTGCTGCATCACCCCCTCCACCGCCCTCGCCACCGCCAGACGCCACCGTGATCCCCATGGCCACCGCCCTGCCCCCTGCCGATACCGGACTCGCGCCGCGAGCCCTGTACCAGGACGTGGCCGAGCGCCTGCGCGAGCAGATCTTCGCCCGCGAGCTGGAACCCGGCAGCTGGATCGACGAGCAGCGCCTGGCGGCCGACTACGGCATCAGCCGCACGCCCCTGCGCGAGGCCCTCAAGGTGCTGGCCGTGGAAGGCCTGGTGACCATGAAGGTGCGCCGCGGCGCCTACGTCACCGAGATGTCCACCGAGGACGTGCGCCAGATCTACCACCTGCTCGCCCTGCTGGAGAGCGACGCGGCGGCCGAGGTGGCGCGCAAGGCCACGGCGGCCGAACTGGCCGGCCTGCAGTCCCTGCAGGCCCGGCTGGAGACCGAGGTGGACCAGCGCGAGGCCTTCTTCGCCACCAACGAGGAATTCCACTACCGCCTGCTGGCCATCGACGGCAACCGCTGGCGCTCGCAGATCGTGACCGACCTGCGCAAGGTCATGAAGCTCAACCGCCACCATTCCCTGTTCCGCCAGGGCCGGCTGGGCGAATCGCTGGCCGAACACCGGGCCCTGATGACCGCCCTCACCGCCCGCGACGGCGAAGCCGCCCGGCGCCTCATGCGCGCCCACTTCGAGAACGGCCTGCAGGCTGCCGCGGCGGCCTGATGGTTCCCGCCGCGCCGCACCGGCCGCGCCCGGGCCATTTGATCTGCCTGCGGGTGAAGGATGGCGCAGCATCGCCTACAGGATTGCTGCAGTGCCACAATCGCGCGCCGCTCGACATGCACTTTGCTGCATCTTTTTCCCTGACCCCCCGGTCAATCGCCCGCCGGCTGGCGGCCTCACCCCTCAGCCTGCGGTCAGCTTGCGTCGGCACAGTGCCTGCCCGAGCCTGACCACCCATCCCACGAGGAGCCCATGAAGATCCACGAATACCAAGGCAAGGAAATCCTGCGCCAGTTCAACGTGCCCGTGCCGCGCGGCCATGCCGCATTCACCGTGCGTGAGGCTCTGGAAGCCGCCGACAAGCTCGGCGGCAGCGTGTGGGTGGTCAAGGCCCAGATTCACGCCGGTGGCCGTGGCAAGGGCGGTGGCGTGAAGCTGGCCCGCAGCAAGGCCGAGGTCGAGAGCCTGTCGGGCCAGATCCTGGGCATGCAGCTCAAGACCCACCAGACCGGCCCCGAAGGCCAGAAGGTGCGTCGCCTCTACATCGAGGAAGGCGCGGACATCGGCAAGGAGTTCTACGTCTCCCTGGTGACGGATCGTGGCACCCAGAAGGTGGCCCTGATCGCCTCCAGCGAAGGTGGCATGGACATCGAGGAAGTGGCCCACTCCACCCCCGAGAAGATAGTCACCGAGCTGATCGACCCGCTGGCCGGCCTGACCGACGCCCAGGCCACCAAGGTGGCCGAGGCCATCGGCATGAGCGGCCACACGGTCGAGCAGGCCGTGGCGGTGTTCAAGAACCTCTACCGCTGCTACATGGAGACGGATGCCTCGCTGGTCGAGATCAACCCGCTCAACCGTGACAGCAAGGGCAACCTGATCGCCCTGGACGCGAAGTTCAACTTCGACAGCAACGCCCTCTTCCGTCACCCCGAGATCGTGGCCTACCGCGACCTGGACGAGGAAGATCCGGCCGAAGTGGAAGCCTCCAAGTTCGACCTGGCCTACATCAGCCTGGACGGCAACATCGGCTGCCTGGTGAACGGCGCCGGCCTGGCCATGGCCACCATGGACACCATCAAGCTGTTCGGCGGCTCGCCGGCCAACTTCCTGGACGTGGGCGGCGGCGCCACCGCCGAGAAGGTCACCGAGGCCTTCAAGCTCATGCTGAAGAACCCCGAGGTCAAGGGCATCCTGGTCAACATCTTCGGCGGCATCATGAAGTGCGACACCATCGCCAACGGCGTGGTCACCGCCAGCCGGGCGGTCAACCTGACCGTGCCCCTGGTCGTGCGCATGAAGGGCACCAACGAAGAGCTGGGCAAGCAGATCCTGAAGGACTCCGGTCTGCCCATCATCGCGGCCGACACCATGGCCGAAGCGGCCACCAAGATCGTCGCCGCCGTCAAGTAAGCCCGGATCCGAAGGAAAGCCAACATGTCGATCTTCATCAACAAGGACTCCCGCGTCATCACGCAGGGCATCACGGGCAAGACCGGTCAGTTCCACACCCTGGGCTGCCAGGCCTACGCCAATGGCAAGAACGCCTTTGTCGCCGGCGTGAACCCCAAGAAGGCGGGCGAGTCGTTCAGCGACATCCCCATCTACGCCAGCGTCAAGGAAGCCGCCCAGGCCCAGGGCGCCACGGTGTCGGTGATCTACGTGCCGCCCGCGGGCGCTGCCGCCGCCATCTGGGAAGCCGTCGAGGCTGACCTCGACCTGGCCATCTGCATCACCGAAGGCATCCCCGTGCGGGACATGCTGGAAGTGCGCAACAAGATGAAGGCCAAGGAAGCCGCCGGCGGCAAGAAGACCCTGCTGCTGGGCCCCAACTGCCCCGGTCTCATCACCCCCGACGAGATCAAGATCGGCATCATGCCCGGTCACATCCATCGCAAGGGCCGCGTCGGCGTGGTCTCGCGCTCGGGCACGCTGACCTATGAAGCCGTGGCCCAGCTGACCGAACTCGGCATCGGCCAGTCCAGCGCCGTGGGCATTGGCGGCGACCCGATCAACGGCCTCAAGCACATCGACGTGATGCGTGCCTTCAATGACGATCCGGACACCGACGCCGTGATCATGATCGGCGAGATTGGCGGCCCCGACGAGGCCGAAGCGGCGCGCTGGGTCAAGGCCAACATGAAGAAGCCGGTGGTCGGCTTCATCGCCGGCGTCACCGCCCCTCCGGGCAAGCGCATGGGCCACGCCGGTGCGCTGATCAGCGGCGGCGCCGACACGGCCGACGCCAAGCTGGCCATCATGGAAGAGTGCGGCTTCACCATCACCCGCAACCCCAGCGAGATGGGCCGCCTGCTCAAGGGCTTGATCAAGGCCTGATCAAGGCCTGAGACGG
>JBJOKP010000307.1:0-4299 GCA_046046045.1 Pseudomonadota bacterium
CCCAGGCCGCGCGCCAGGCCCAGGATGGCGTCGACGATCTCGCGGTCATCGCGCCGGTCGTTCATGCCGGCGATGAAGCTGCGATCGATTTTCAGCTCGTCCAGGGGCAGCTGGCGCAGATGGGCCAGCGAGGAGAAGCCAGTGCCGAAATCGTCCAGTGACAGCTGCACGCCCAGCTGATCGAGCCGGCGCATCAGCGCCCCCAGGTGTTCGCTCTGCTGCAGCAGGGCGCTTTCGGTCACCTCCAGCACCAGCTGCGGGCCATTCACGCGGTGGGCCAGCATGTGGCTCTGCAGCTTCTCGGCGAACTGGCGGTCGCGCAGCTGGCGGGGCGAGACATTGACCGAGAGCTTGAGCCGCGCCAGATCCAGCCCGGGCAGGCCGCCCTCGGCCCGCCAGCTGGCAAGCTGGGCGCAGGCCTTGTCGATCACCCAGTCGCCGATCAGGTCGATGAGCGAGGTCTCCTCGGCGATGGGCAGGAAGACCGAGGGCGAAATCTGCGCGCCGTCGCCGGTGCGCCAGCGCAGCAGGGCCTCCAGGCCATGGATGGTGTCGCTCACCACGTCCACCTGGGGCTGGAATTCGAGCCTCAGCTCGCCGGACTGCAGGGCCTGGCGCAGGCCGCTTTCCACGTTCAGGCGGTGGCGGGCGCTTTCGCCCACCTCGGCCGAGAAGAACTCGTAGCGGCCGCGGCCGGCGCGCTTGGCCCGGTACATGGCGGCATCGGCATGGCGCATCAGGGTGGCGGCGTCGCTGCCGTCGCCCGGGAACATGGCCACGCCCAGGCTGGCGGCGGTGGTGAGCAGGCTGCCGCGCAGTTCCAGGTTCTCGCCCAGCGAGCGGCTGATGCGCTCCACCGTCTGCAGCGCGTCGTGCTTGGTGGTGTTCTCCAGCAGCAGCACGAACTCGTCGCCGCCGATGCGGGCCACGGTGTCGGCGGCGCGCACGTTGTCCAGGATGCGGCGGGTCGCCAGGCGCAGCAGCTCGTCGCCGGCCTCGTGGCCCAGGCTGTCGTTGACGGTCTTGAAGTTGTCCAGGTCGAGGAAACACAGCGCCAGTTCGGTGCCGTGGCGCCGGGCGGTGTCCACCGCATGGTGCAGCCGATCCTGCAGCAGGGTGCGGTTGGGCAGGCCGGTGAGCACGTCGTGGGTCGCCATGCGGCGCATGTGCTCGCGCGTCTCGGTGAGGGTGGTCACGTCGGTGAACACGCCCACATAGTGGGTCACCCGGCCGGTGCCGTCGCGCAGGGTGCTGATGGCCAGCCACTCGGGGAAGACCTCGCCGGTCTTGCGCTTGTTCCAGATCTCGCCCTGCCAGTGGCCGGTGCGCTCGATGTCCTCCCACATGGCGGTGTAGAAGGCATCGTCATGCCGGCCGGAGGAAAGCAGGCGCGGCGTCTTGCCCTTGACATCCTCGGTGCTGTAGCCGGTGATGCGGGTGAAGGCGTCGTTGACACGCAGGATGCGGTGTTCTGGGTCGGTGATCATGACCCCCTCGGTGGTGGTGTCCAGCACCATGGCGGCGATGCGCAGCTCCTCGTCGGCGGCGCGGCTGCCGGTCAGGTCGATGGCCTGGAGGCAGACCGAGACCACCGCGCCCTCGGCGTCATGCATCGGAAAACGCGCCGCCCACCAGGTGCGGCGTTCACCGTTGATGCTGAAGCTTTCCTCACGCTCGAGGTTGCGGCCATGCTGCAGCACCTCGATGTCGCCACGGCGCAGCTGGGCGGCCAGGCCGGCCGGCAGGACCTGGGCGTCGGTGCGGCCCAGCAGGCTGGCGCTGTCGCTGCCCAGGTAGCTGGCGTAGCGCGGGTTG
The DNA here is from genome assembly GCA_046046045.1 of Pseudomonadota bacterium. Taxonomy (GTDB): domain Bacteria; phylum Pseudomonadota; class Gammaproteobacteria; order Burkholderiales; family Burkholderiaceae_C; genus Sphaerotilus. The sequence continues at coordinate 1,816 of JBJOKP010000307.1, forward strand.
ATGAACTCGTAGCGGCCGGCGGCGTCCTTGATCGCCACCAGGGCGCTGCCATGGGTCAGCACCGAGGCCAGGCGCTGCTCGATGTTGCGGGTATGGCGCTCCGAGCGGGCCAGCTCGGTGTTGTCCACCAGGGTCAGCACCACGCCGCGGCGCTCGCCGCCCATCACGTTGTGGGCCAGATGGAGCACGAACTCGCGGCCGTCGCCGGTCATCTCCAGGTTCACCACCAGCGGGCTGGCCGATTGCTGGGCCGCCTGCACATGGGGGCTGAGGTCCGGCAGGCCGCCGGCGCGCTGCAGGGTGCTCATGTGCAGGCCCTCGCAGCCGGTGCTGAGCGAGAACAGCCGCGCCGCCGCGCTGTTGTAGCGGCGGATGGCCTGGTGTTCGTCCAGCACCAGCAGGGGCAGGTCCACGCTGTTGTAGATGCTCTGCAGCTCCTCGGTAAGGTGCTGGTAGCGCCGCCACTGGTGGTTGAGCTCGGCGTTGACGGTGGAGAGCTCCTGGTTGGTGGCCAGCATCTCCTCGTTGGCGGCTTCCAGCTCCTCGTTGCTGGCCTGCAGCTCCTCGTTGGTGGCCTGGGCCTCCTCGTTGAGGGCCTGCATCTCCTCGTTGCTGGCCTCCAACTGCTCGACCAGGCTCTTGAGCCGCTCGCGGGCATCGGCCAGCTCGGTGGAATCGGTGTTGTCGGCCCGGCCGCCACGCAGCGTCTTGCCGCGGCCGCTGCCCAGGCGCACAAAGGCCAGCAAGGCGCGGCGGCGCTGCGGGCCGGCATCCACCGGATGCAGCACCATGCGCCAGCGGCCCCGCGCCGGGCCGTCGGGCAGGGCGATGTCGGCATGGCGGGTCTCGCGCTCGTCGCCCAGCAGGGCGCAGAGCAGGCGCAGGTCGGCCTCGATCTCGCGCCGCGCCAGCGACAGCACGTCGAAGGGCTGCGTGCCGGCGCGCAGGGCGAAGAAGGGCGTGACGTCGCCATGCACCTGCAGCACCTGCAGCGCGTCGTCCAGCAGCACGCAGGGCGGCAGGTAGAGGTCGGCGCCGCGGCGCAGCAGCATCAGCTCGGGTTCGGCGGTGCTGCTGCGGCGGTTGCCTGCGGCCACCAGGCCGGCAGCGACCTCGCCGCGCGTGGACTCGCGTGGATGGCCGGCGCGGCTCTGGGTCGCGCCGGGCAGGCGTTCGTAGAGGCGCACCGCGCCATTGATGCCGTGGAAATAGTCCTCGTGATGCAGCACCGATTCGCTCTGGCCCAGCAGCAGCAGGGCCTTGGGCTTGAGCGCGTAGTGGAAGGAGCGCATCACCCGGGCCTGGGCCTCGGGCTTGAGGTAGATGAGCACGTTGCGGCAGGACAGCAGGTCCAGGCGCGGGAAGGGCGGGTCGCGCGTCAGGTCGTGGCGCGAGAAGACCACGCGGTCGCGCAGGGCGCGCGAGAACTCGTACTGCGCCCCCACGGCCGAGAAGTAGCGCGAGCGCAGCACCGGCGGCAGCTCGGTCAGGGACGTGGCCGGGTAGAGCCCGCGGCGCGCCAGGCGCAGGGCCTCCAGGTCAACGTCGGTGGCATACATCTGCACCTGGCGCTCGCTCAGCGAGCCACCCAGCACCTCGGCCAGGGCCATGAGGATGGAGCAGGCTTCCTCGCCGGTGGCGCAGCCAGGCACCCAGATGCGCAGCGGCTCCTCGGGCGGGCGCTGCTTGACCAGTTCCTCCAGCGCGGCCTGTAGGGCCTCGAAGGCCGGCGGATCGCGCCAGAAGGCGGTGACGGAGATGAGGGTGTCGCGCGCCAGCTCGTCCAGCTCGGTGGGTTCGCTGTCCACCAGGCGCAGGTAGCCGTCCAGCGAGCCGGTGTTGCGGGCCTGCATGCGCCGGGTGATGCGGCGCAGCAGCGTGCCTTCCTTGTATTCGCCGAAGTCGATGCCGCAGTGCAGGCGCACCCGGGTGATCAGCTCGTGCAGCTGGTCGCGCGTGCTGCCGGCGGCGCGCTGCTCGGCTTCCAGCGGGTGAGGCTGGCCTGCCTGGGCGCACAGCCGGCTGATGGCCGGGCCCATCTCCTCGGGCGGCAGCACCAGGTCATGGCCCACGGCGCGGATGGCGGCCTCGGGCATGCCGTTGTAGCGGGCGGTGTCGGGCTGCTGCACCATCACGTAGCCGCCGGCGGCCTTGATCTGGCGCAGGCCCAGCGAGCCGTCCGAGCCCGTGCCCGACAGGATGATGCCTACCGCCGCCGGCCCCAGGTGGTCGGCCAGGCTGGAGAAGAACAGGTTGACCGAGGGCCGCGGCAGGTCCTGCGGCTCGGGCTCGCGCAGGCGCAGGAAGCGGCCGTCGTACTCGACATGGGCGTTGGGCGGGCAGATCAGGATGGTGTTCACCACCGGCATGTCGCCGTCATGGGCCTCGCGCACCGTCATGCTGCTGCGCTGGGACAGGATCTCGGCCAGCATGGAGCGATGGGTCGGCGCGAGGTGCTGCAGCACCACGTAGGTGAGGCCAGCG
>JBJOKP010000308.1:0-4298 GCA_046046045.1 Pseudomonadota bacterium
GCTGGCCCAGTCCATCCCCTCCGAGGTTGGCATGTCGCCCGCCTGGGCGGCAGCCATGTGCCAGGCCTGGAACGCCGAACCCGTGCTGATGGACAAGCTGGCCGAGTCGGGCTGGGCGCGCAATGATGGTGGTCGCGGCTTCAAGGTCATGCAGATCTACCGCAGCGACTGCCCATCGGCCCATCGGGTGGAACTGCAGATCGCGCTGCAGGAGGGCAAGGCCCGCTGCACCTATGGCGGCGCGGCCAGAACCCCCCAGCTCGAGGGCGGTGCCGACTACCTGATGTGGGCCGAGACCACCCGCTGGCGCGAGATGGGGGCCGGCGACTACGGCCCCATGAAGGCCATGATGTTCGGCCGTCTCAACTTTGCCGGCCCCAAGATGGAGGCCATGGGCAATATGGGACCCTTCGAACAGTTCCTGCGGCTGGTCGGCAAGGTGCCGGGCGACTGGGAGCGTTGCCCTGCCTGATCGCGGCCAGGCATGACGGGCAGGACCGGAGGCGGGTCGGGGCGGGCAGAATCGGCGCCGTCAACCAGGACGCCTGCCCATGAGCCAGCCCGCACCTCCCGCCCATAACACCTCATCCAACCCGGCTGGCCTGATCCGGCTGGAAATGAGCCTGCCGACCGCGCTGGAGCTCTGCACCCTGGGTGCAGCCACCCTGGTGGATATCCGCCAGTCCTTCGAACTCGACATGAAGGGGGCCATCCCCGACACGGTCCATATCCCGCTCTGCGAGGTCAAGCTCATGCTGGGCCAGACCTTGACGGAGGATGAGCAGGACACCCTGGATGCAGGCCGGCCCACGCCGGTGGACGCGCAGAGCTTCTTCACCACGCTCAACCGCGTTCACCATGACCGCGACCACCTGGTGCTGATCATCTGCAACAGCGGGCGCCGCAGCCTTTACGCGGCCGAGCTGTTCCGTGACCTGGGCTATCCGCGAGCCTGGTCGGTGGCCGGCGGCTTTCAGGCCTGGAAAAAACACATGCAGGCCACCGGCAGCCTCGGCCGAGCGGGCTGATCAATCCACCCCAGGCTCGCTGTTTGGCGGCGGCGGCATTCCTGCGGTCCCGCCACCTAGCGCTGGCCGGCGGCGCGCGCCTCCACCGCGAACACCGCGGCCTCTACCCGCGAGCTCAGGTTGAGCTTGGTGAGGATGTGGCGCACGTGCAGCTTCACCGTGTCGTGGCTGATGTCCAGCGCCCGGGCAATGGCCTTGTTGCTCTCGCCGCGGGCCAGGTGGTCCAGGATCTCGCGCTCGCGTTCGGTCAACGAAGCCAGCTGACCCTGGCGATCCTTGCGCGGACCGCCCGAATGCAGCAGCTGGGCCAGCTTGAGCGTGAGCGCCGGGGCCACGACCAGCTCGCCGCGGGCGGCATTGCGGATGGCGGTCACCACGTCCTCGGGCTCCATGTCCTTGAGCAGGTAGCCGCGCACTCCTGCCCGCAGGGCGGCCGCCAGATCGGTGTCGGCATCGCTCATGGTGAGGATGAGGGCTGGCGTCTCCAGGCCGGCGGCACGGATGCGCCGCAACAGGCTGAGCCCGTCCATGGCCGGCATGCGCAGATCCAGCACCACGAGGTCGGGCTGGTGGTGTTGCAGCGCCGGCACCACCAGTTCGGGGTCGCCCAGCGTGGTCAGCACGTCCATGCCGCCGCGTTGACGCAACAGGTCGGCCAGGCCATTGCGGCACAGGGCATGGTCGTCGACCAGGATGATGCGTGCGCCGCTCATGCCGGGTTGCCCAGCGCTGCGGGTGTTGCGGCCGCTGCCGCGCCGGGCACGGCCCTGGCGGGCCCGCCATCGCGCTGGCCCGGCAGGGGTACGTGCAGTTGCACAGCCGTGCCGCCGCCTGGGCGCGGGCCAATGGACAGACTGGCCCTGATGCGGCGTGCGCGCTCCACCATGATGGCCAGGCCGTAGTGGCTGCTGCCGGTGGCCGGAAGATCATCAAGCGGCGATTCGCGCAGGCCGCTTCCATCGTCCTCGATGGCCACGTGCAGGCCAGCGCCACCGGCCTCCAGCGCCAGGGTGATCCAGGCGTGCTGGGCGCCGGCATGGCGCTCGATGTTGTTAAGTGCTTCCTGCACGATGTGGAAGACCTGGGCCTCGTGCTGGGCGTCCAGCAGGCCAGCGCACTGCTCATCCGTGATCACGCTGTGGAGGCTGAGTTCGGTGCCACTGCGGTGCCGGAAGAGGTCGGCGCTGGCGCGCAGGGCAGGCAGCAGGCCCTGGCGGTCCATGGGGGCGCGGAACTCGGTGAGTACGCTGCGCAGACTGGCATGGGCCTGACCCAGGCCGCTGCGCACATCGTCGAAGTAGCGGGTCGTCGCCGCAGCCTGCCCCGTGTCGATGGCATCACGCAGCAAGGGCAGGCGCATCTTCACGAAGCTGAGCGACTGGGCAATGGAGTCATGCACCTCGGCAGCCAGCATCTGGCGCTCATGCAGCAGGGCGGCCTTGAGCGTCTCGGCCTCCAGGCGCTCCTTGGCAAGCGCCAGGCCGAGCAGCTTGCCCACGGCCAGCAACAGGTCCTGCACGTCCTGGCTGGGCAAGTCGGCACTGAAGTAGAAGTTGTAGACCCCCAGCACCTGCTCGCGATGCGACAGCGGCACGCCGAGCATGTAGGCATCCTGGGCCGGCCGCCGGCAGGCCCCTGATCCGTCCCGCACGGGAATCACCCGGTCGGCACTGACCGCCTGGCCGCAATGGCCGCAATGGGCGTCGACCGACGCTTCCGTGCAGGCAACCGAACGTCCCAGCCCGACGCTGCTGACCAGGTGGAGGCGCTGATCGGTTCTGAGGGTACGCACCAGACCGGCGCTAGCGCCGGCCAGTCGCGCCAAGGGCTCAAGCAACTGCGACAGCAGTGCCTCCACGTCGCTGCCAGTGGCCACACCTGCAGCCACTTCGGCCAGCAGGCGGGCAGAGCCGGGGGGGCAGGGGCTGCGGTTCATCGGGTCGCGCAACGTCGTAGCCGCGGCTTGACGCCGAAACGTGCCGGCCTCGCCGTCGTGTGCGGCTTCGGGCAGGGGACTGGACATGGGGTCGGTGGGCTGAGCGGTCGGGCGCCGCGTGCAGATCGGATCGGAATCCGGTCGATTGAACATCAGTGGTCACGAATACGCCAGGGGCCAAACCCGGGGAACGGTGTTGGGTATTCCCTGGGACTACCCGAAAGGGGTAGGGCGCGATCACCCGTCCCGGTAATGGCGCTCGACGGATCCCTTTGCGCTAATGACTCCAGGAGACAACCCAGGCGAGCGGCGCAGGCGTCCGCGCGACCACGGGCAGCGAGGCACGATGGCCCACATCCCCCTGCATGACCCCACGGCCCGGCCCCTTCCGACCGCGGGCACCGAGGTCAAGACGACCACCTGCTACATGTGCGCCTGCCGCTGCGGCATCAAGGTGCACCTGCGGCAGAGCGAGCACGGCCCCGAGGTGCGCTACATCGAGGGCAACCCCGATCACCCGCTCAACAAGGGTGTGCTCTGCGCCAAGGGCAGCTCGGGCATCATGAAGCAGTACTCGCCCGCGCGGCTGACGCAGCCGCTTCGGCGCAAGCCCGGCAGCGAGCGTGGCGCCGGCGAGTTCGAGCCCATCAGCTGGGACGAGACCTTCGCCCTCCTCGAGGAGCGGCTGCGCCACCTGCGCCACACCGATCCCAAGAAGTTCGCCCTCTTCACCGGGCGCGACCAGATGCAGGCCCTCACCGGCCTGTTCGCGCGCCAGTTCGGCACGCCCAACTACGCGGCGCACGGCGGCTTCTGCTCGGTCAACATGGCCGCCGGGATGATCTACACCATCGGCGGGTCCTTCTGGGAGTTCGGCGGGCCGGACCTCGACCGGGCGAAGGTCTTCTACATGATCGGCACGGCGGAGGACCACCACTCCAACCCGCTCAAGACCGCCATCTCGAAGTTCAAGCGCCAGGGCGGGCGTCTGGTGGCCATCAACCCCATCCGCACCGGCTATGCCGCGGTGGCCGATGAATGGGTGCCCATCCGCCCTGGCACCGACGGTGCACTGCTGCTGGCCTTGATCCACGAGATCATCGCCCTGGGCCTTTACGACCGCGACTTCCTGGCTCGCTACACCAATGCCGGCCAGCTGGTGAACCAGGACACCGCCAGCGACGAGTTCGGCCTCATGCTGCGCAACGCCGAGGGCGACCTCGTCAACCCGCTGCGGCCGCACAACTTCTACTGGTGGGACCGCCTCACGCAGCGTGCGGTGGCCGACCACACCGAGGGCGCCGACCCGGCCCTGCTGGGTCACTTCGCGCTGC
>JBJOKP010000309.1:0-4295 GCA_046046045.1 Pseudomonadota bacterium
GACGTCGCCAGTGCCGGCGCCCGAGCCGACGACGGACTCGACCGCGGAGATGGCCACCGTGCCGGCGGCGCCCAGGCCGAGCACGTCGGTGCCGGTGGAGCCGATCACGGTCTCGACCGCCGAGGTCTCGATCGCCCCGGCATCGACCATGCGCAGCACGTCGACCGCGCTGGAGCCGACCACGCTGGCCACGTCGGACACCTTGACCGTGCCGCCGGCCAGCAGGGTGACCTCGTCGGCCGAGTCGCCGGTGCCGGTGATGGTCTCGATGCCGGAGATGGCGAGGGCCCCGGCATTGAGCAGGCTGACCGAATCGCCCGTGCCGGTGGTGCCGATGACGCTGGCGATGTCCGACACCGCCAGGGCGCCGGCGGCCAGGAGTTGCACGATCTCGGCCGAATCGCCGCTGCCGGTGACGGTCTCGATGCCCGAGACCACCAGCATGCCGGGATTGGCCAGTTCCAGGACATCGGTGCCGGTGGAGCCGATGACGGTGTCCACGTCGGAGACCGAGAGGCTGGAGGCGGCGGTGAGCTGCACCGTCTGGGTGAGGGCCGCCGTGCCGCTGATGGCCTCGATGCCCGAGACCCGGACCGTGCCGGCCGAGAGCAGACTGAGGCTGTCGGCGGTGTCGGCCGAGCCGATCACGGTGTCGATGGCCGAGACGGCCAGGCTGCCGCCGGTGAGCATGGTGACGGCGTCGGTCAGGGCGGCCGTGCCGATCAGGCTGTCGATGTCGCTCACCGACACCGCGCCGGCGGTGAGCAGGGTGAGGGTCTCGCCCGTGTCGCTGGTGCCAATGACGCTCTCGACCTTGGAGACGGCCAGGTTGCCGGTGGTGCCCAGGCTGACCACGTCGGTGCCGGTGGAACCCAGCACGGTCTCGACGTCCGAGACCTCGAGGGTGGCGGCGGCCAGCAGGGTCAGCTTGTCGGTGCCAGCGCTGCCAACCACGCTGTCGATGGCGCTGATGGCCAGGCTGCCGGCGTTGAGCAGGGTCAGCACCTCGGTGGTGTCGGTGGTGCCGACAACGGTGTCGATGTCGCTGACCGAGAGGCTGTCGCCCGGGTTGATGAGCAGTACCGATTCGTTGGTGGCGGTGCTGCCGATCACCGATTCCACGCCCGAGAGCCGCACGGTGCCCGCATTGAGCAGGTGCACCTCGTCGGTGGCGTCGCTGGAGCCGATGATGGTGTCCACCGCACTGACCGAGACAGTGCCGGTGGCCAGCAGGGTGAGCGCGTCGGCCGCGCTGCTGCCGACCACGGTGGCCACGTCGCTGACCGCCACCGCGCCGCCGTTGAGCAGGCGCACGGTGTCGCCGCTGCCGGTGCCCATCACCGATTCGACGCCCGACACCGCCAGGGTGCCGGAGGCCAGCAGGCCCACGATGTCGGTGTCGGTGGAGCCGATCACGCTCTCCACCGCCGAGAGCATCACCGTCTCGGCGTTGGCGGTGGTGAGGGTGAGCACGTCGGTGCCGGTGGAGCCCAGCACGGTCTCGATGTCGCTGATGCCCAGGCTGGCCGCCGTGAGCAGGGTCAGGGTGTCATCGATGGCGGTGGTGCCGGCGATGCTGCCGGGCACCGAGTCCAGCCCGATGCCGTTGATCTTGAGTGCGTCAGCCATGACCTGCTCCGTGCGCCCGCGGTGGGGCGGGGAAAGGGTGACCGTCCGGACAGGGACCGGGCGGCGGGAGTTGCGTGCCTCGTCGATATCGACGAGGCCCTCGAAAACTGAAGCGGCACGGGCGCAGGCCAGCCACGGACGGGTCAGCGCCAGCCGCTTCGGGGCCCTTGCACTGTCGAACCGGAGGGGTCAAGGCGAGACCTGAAGTTGCAGGGCCGGCACCGCCCTTTTCCTGTCACCGGACAAGTTCGGCCTGGGTACGCTGACCAGGGTCGGAAAAAGCGTCATCCCGTCGCCCCTCCGCATCACCCCGACATGTCCCCAACCAACGCCCCCACCGCCGCTTCGGCCGGCCCCCTGCCGGCGGCCCTGCCGCAGGGCACCGAACTGGGGCGCATGCTGCGCAGCCAGTGGCGCGCCTTCCTGGTGGCCGCGTTGTTCTCGCTGGTGGTGAGCGTGCTGCTGGTCGTGCCCTCGCTGTTTTCGATGCAGGTCTACGACCGGGTGCTGGCCAGCCGCAACGAGCTCACGCTGTGGCTGCTGGCAGGCATCGCGCTCTTCATGTATGCCTTCATGAGCGTGATGGACTGGGCCCGCGGCGAGGTGCTGATGGTGGTGAGCATGCGTCTGGATGCCGTGCTGGGCGAGCGGGTGTTCGACGCCGCCTTCCACCGCTCGCTCAAGGGCGAGCCGGTCTCGCCCGCCCAGGCGCTGCAGGATCTCTCCGCCCTGCGCCAGTTCATCGGTGGACCGGCCATGAACGCGTTGTTCGACCTGCCCTGGCTGCCGCTCTTCCTGCTGGTGCTCTACCTGGTGCACCCGCTGATGTTTGTCTACACGCTGGCCGGCTCGCTGCTGCTGCTGGCCCTGACGGCCATCACCGAATGGTCGACCGCCCAGCCGCTGGCCCAGGCCAATGGCGAGGCCATCCTGGCCAACCACTACGCCAGCGGCGTGGCTCGCCATGGCGAAGCGGTCCAGCCCATGGGCATGCTGCCGGCGCTGCGCCAGCGCTGGCGCGAGCGACAGGACCGTGTGCTGGCCCTGCAGGCCACCGCCAGCCACCGGGCCGACCTGATCGGTGCGGCCACGCGCTTCCTGCGCATCGCCCTGCAGTCCATGGCGCTGGCCCTGGGTGCCTGGCTGGTGCTGCGCGGCGAGATGAGCTCGGGTGCCATGTTTGCCGCCTCCATGCTGGTGGGCCGGGCGAGCGGGCCGGTGGAGCAGATCATCGGCCTGTGGCGCACGCTGGTTGCCACCCGCGCGGCGGCTCGGCGCCTCGACAGCCTGCTCGAGGGCGTGCCGGTGTCCGTGCCGCGCATGCCCCTGCCGCGGCCCAGCGGCCGACTGACGGTGGAGGGGGCGGTGGCGATGTCGCCGGGCACCTCGGTGGCCATCCTGCGCGGCGTCAACCTGGTGGCCGAGCCGGGCGACATCGTCGGCGTGATCGGGCCGAGCGCGGCTGGCAAGAGCTCCCTGGCCCGCCTGCTGGTGGGCCTGTGGGCACCGGCCATCGGCAGCGTGCGGCTGGACGGCGCCGACGTGGCGCCCTGGGCCCAGGGCGAACTCGGACCCCACATCGGCTACATGCCGCAGAGCGTGGAACTGCTGGACGGCACGGTGGCCGAGAACATCGCCCGCTTTGGCGTGATCGACAGCGAGGCCGTCGTGCGTGCCGCCCGCCTGGCAGGGGTGCACGACATGATCCTGCGCCTGCCCCAGGGCTATGACACGCCCATCGGCGGGCAGACCGGCGCCGGCGTGCTCTCGGGCGGCCAGCGCCAGCGCGTGGCCCTGGCCCGGGCGCTCTACGGCCACCCGGCCCTGGTGGTGCTGGACGAGCCCAATTCCAATCTGGACGGCGCCGGCGAGGCCGCGCTGCATGACGCCCTGGTGGGGCTGAAGGCGCGCAAGGCCACCACCTTCGTCATCACCCAGCGCAACGGCGTGCTGCAGCTGGCCGACAAGCTGCTGTGGCTGCAGAACGGCCAGGTGATGGCTTACGGCCCGCGCCACGACGTGCTGCTGGCCCTGGCCGGTGGTGCGCCCCCGGCCCAGCCGGCCGAGGCCGCCCAGATGCGCCAGGCCGCCGAAGCCGCCGCCCGCGCCGCGGCCGAGGCCCAGGCCCGCGCCGGCCAGGCCGCACAGATGCAGGCCGCACAGATGCAGGCCGCACCGCGCAGCGCGGCCGCAGCGGCCCAAATGCAGGGTTGAACCATCATGCGATTCGATCCGCGAACTTCACTGCAAGGACTCAGGCAGGGCCTCAAGCTGGGCCTGAAGAAGCACCAGCTGCCGAGCTGGCCCTGGCGCAAGCTGGCGGCCGGCGAGGTGGCCAGCGGCGGACTGCCGGCACTCAGCGGGGCCGGTGCATCCGCCGGGGCATCGGCCTCCGCGGCCCGCAGCACCGATTCAGCCGAGCGTGATCAGGGCGCTGGTCTGCCATCCGACAGCCCGTCCAAGGGCGTGCCGCTGGCGCGCATCGCCACGGCCAAGCTGGCGGTGGATCGGGCCACCTTTGAAAAACACCAGGCTGCCCTGGCCGCCCGGGCCGCGCAGATCGCCGCCCAGGGTCAGGCCGCAGGGGGAGGGCATGGAACAGGTGGCATCGAACTCGGTGCCGCGCTGCCGGTGCGCCGGCGTGCCAGCGATCATCTGCCGGCACC
>JBJOKP010000310.1:0-4271 GCA_046046045.1 Pseudomonadota bacterium
TGACGATGACACGCGGCTGCAGCAGCTGGCCGATCTCGCCCATCACCGCCTCAATGACCGGGCGCTGTGCGACCTCATGCCAATACACGCCCGAGCGGTACTGGGTGCCGATGTCATGGCCCTGGCGATTGCGGGTGGTGGGGTCGTGCAGGGTGAAGAAGATCTCCAGCACCTCGCGCAGGCTGATGTCGACCGGATCGAAGTCGAGCTGCACCACCTCCACGCAGCCGGTGCTTCCGGTGCAGACCAGCTCGTAGCTCGGCCGTTGCAACTGGCCGTTGCTGTAGCCGCTTTCCACGCGGCGGATGCCCCGCACGCGCCGGTAGGCAGCATCCAGGCACCAGAAGCATCCGCCACCCAGGGTGATGGTCTGCAGGCTCGACGTGGTCAATGGGTTCATCCCTCATGCCTCCAGGGGTCGAACGCCCCGTACACCGTCCCCGCGGCCCCCATGACCTGGGCGGGGATACTGGCGTCCATTGTGGGCCCTGGCCATGGAACTGAACACGCTCAAGCCTTTCCTGTCGGTCTTTGTCATGCCCCACACCCTGGGCATGCTGCTGGCGCTTGCCGGCCTGCTGCGGGGCCGGCGCTGGCAACGGCAAGGCCTGGCCCTCAGCCTGGCCGGCCTGCTGCTGCTCTGGCTCTCGGCGTGCAAGGGCAGCGCCCTCTTTCTGCAGGACCAGGTGCTGCGTGTGCCGCCGGCCCTGGATGCCCCGGCCCTGCAGCGCCTGCGTGAGACGGTGCAAGCCCAGGGCGCCGACCAGATGGCCGTGGTGGTGCTGGGTGGCGGGGTGCGCAGCCTGGCGGCGGAATACGGCGAGGCGATGCTGGAAGACGTGGCCATGGCGCGGCTGCACTACGGTGTCGTCCTCGCCCGCCAGCTCGGTGCACCGCTGGCCTATGCAGGCGGCCTGGGGTGGGCACAGAAGGCGTCCGGTCCTGCAGTGTCCGAGGCAGCGGCCGCGGCGAGCGCCACGCGGCGCCACTACGGCGTGGAGATACGCTGGCCCGAGGGCCGGTCGCGGGACACGCGGGAGAACGCCCGCAACATGGTGGACATGCTGCAGGCCGCCGGCGTGAGGCAGATCGTGCTGGTGACCCACGCGACCCACATGCCGCGCTCGCTGCGCGCCTTTGACGAGGCCGCAGCCGGCCACCTGACCGTGACCGCCGCGCCCATGAGCCATCTCAGTGAGGAGGACCAGGCCGTCCTCGCCTGGATGCCCTCGGGGTCGGGTGCGGCCAACGTGCACGCGGCCTGGCACGAGGTCATGGGCCTGCTGCTGGGGCGGTGAAGGGCTGCAAGGCCCGCGGTCCAGACAGGCGCAGTCAGACTGCGAGCAGCAACAGAAAGCAGAAACCCGCCTGAGGCTTGCGCACTCAGGCGGGTTGTGGCGGCCTGACGGCTGCCGTTCGAGGCTCCAGAGGAAGCGTGTCCGGGGCCTCTTCCGCACAGAGACTGTGCGGATGTGGGTACCTGCGATCAGTGCAGGCAGACGTAGGTTATGGGCCGGTTGCCCGGACCGCAAGTGCGGCAGATCAATCGGCAGCGGCGGGCCGATCAAGTCCTTGGTGGCCCGGGCTAACTGTTCTGGAGCCGGCTCCAGAGGTCGGCCATGCGCCGGTCGACCTCGGCATCCATGGCGATGGTGCGGCCCCATTCACGCGTGGTCTCGCCGGGCCACTTGTTGGTGGCATCCAGGCCCAGCTTGCCGCCCAGGCCCGAGACGGGCGAGGCGAAATCGAGGTAGTCGATGGGCGTCTGCTCCACCACCGTGGTGTCGCGGCCCGGATCGACCCGGGTCGTGATGGCCCAGATCACTTCCTGCCAGGAGCGGATGTCCACGTCGTCGTCCACCACCACGATGAACTTGGTGTACATGAACTGGCGCAGAAAGCTCCACAGGCCGAACATGAGCCGCTTGGCATGCCCCGGGTAGGCCTTCTTCATGCTGATGATGGCCATGCGGTAGGAACAGCCCTCGGGCGGCAGATAGAAATCGACGATCTCGGGAAACTGCCGCCGCAGGATGGGCACGAAGACCTCGTTCAGCGCCACGCCCAGCACGGCGGGTTCGTCGGGCGGCTTGCCGGTGTAGGTGGAGTGGTAGATCGCGCCTTCGCGCTGCGTCATGCGGTCGACCTGGAAGACCGGGAACCAGTCCTGCTCGTTGTAGTAGCCCGTGTGGTCGCCATAGGGCCCTTCGAGCGCATGCAGATAGCCGCCGCGCTCGCGCAGCTCCACGCCATGTTCCGAGCGGCCGACGAAGCCCGGGGCCGCGGGCGGGATATGACCTTCGAGCACGATCTCGGCGCGGGCCGGCACCTGCAGCATCAGGCCGTCCTGTCCGACCTGGGTGTCCGCCAGTTCGGTGCGGCCGCCACGCAGCAAGCCGGCGAACTGGTATTCGGACAGGCTGTCGGGCACCGGCGTCACCGCGCCCAGGGTGGTTGCCGGATCAGCCCCCAGCGCCACGGCGATCGGAAACGGCTGACCGGGATTGGCCAGCGCGAACTCGCGGAAGTCCAGCGCCCCGCCACGGTGGGCCAGCCAGCGCATGATGAGCTGGCGCGAGCCGATCAACTGCTGGCGGTAGATGCCCAGGTTCTGGCGCAGGCGTGGCCGGGCCACGTTATGCGGCCCGCGCGTGATGACCAGACCCCAGGTGAGCAGGGGCGCCACGTCCCCGGGCCAGCAGTGCTGGATGGGCAGATCGGCGAGATCGAGGCTGTCGCCCTCGATCACCACCTCCTGGCACACGGGCCGGCGCACCACCGACGGCTTCATGTCCCAGAGCGTCTTGGCCATCTGGATCAAGCGTCCGGCATCCTTCAGGCCGCGGGGCGGCTCGGGCTCCTTCAGGCTGGCCAGCAGTTCGCCGATATCCCGGAGAGCCTCCAGACTGTCCGCCCCCATGCCCAGCGCCACCCGCTCCGGCGTCCCGAACAAATTTGTAAGCACCGGCATCCGGTGGACACGATTGCCGTGGACCGGCTGTGAAAAAAGCAGCGCCGGCCCCCTCGAACGAAGGACCCGGTCCCCCAGACTCGTCATTTCAAGATGTGTCGATACTGGCTCGCGAACGTGCAGCAGATCACGTTTTCGTTCCAGGCCGGCCAGGAAATCGCGCAGGTCGCGGTAGATCATCACAAGGGCAAAACGAGGTTACAGATGGCGATTGACCCTGAATTTGTAACCAACCTAGAATCGCGCCGGCTTCAAAACCTAGGGTTCACCCTAGTCGGTCGCAGTTCGACCGCCGAGTCCACCGCCTTGCACGGTTGTCGCGGAACGCAATGTTCCGTGGGTGCAGGACCAGGGGGTGGGCATTATCCGGGGCGCCAGCTCTCTTGGGCGCCTGACAACTAAAGAGGAGTGTCATGACAACATTCCAAGCAGTGAGACGTGTCCACAGCTCGGTTGCCGCGTCCGCACGCGTGTTCCTGAGCGATCTGGGCGACGGGCTCCTGGCCGTGAGCCACAACTCCCTGGCCCTGCTGGGCCTGATCGTCGTGGGCGTAGTGCTGGTGGTGGGTGGTCGTGCCGATGTGCGCGACCTGCTGGAAGAGCAGGCGCTCGACTGGCTGCAGTCGCGCCAGGAGGCCCGCCTCTCGGCCGACGTGGCCCAGGACGAAGTCGACCTGCTGGCCGTCGACCGTGCCACTGCGGCCGATCCTTCGCGCCTGGACCGCCAGCAGGCCTCAGTGGCGCAGTGGCTGTCGCGCCGCTATCGCGTGGCACCCGAACCTGTGTCCCGCCTGGTGCAGGAGGCCTGGTCACTGGGCCAGCGCTTCGAGCTTGAGCCCACGCTCATCCTGGCCATCATGGCCATCGAATCGGGCTTCAACCCCTTTGCCCAGAGCCCGGTCGGCGCCCAGGGTCTCATGCAGGTCATGACCCGGGTGCATGACGAGAAGTACGAACCTTTTGGCGGCAACCATGCCGCCTTCGACCCGGTGACCAACCTCAAGGTCGGCGTCGAGGTCCTGAAGGAGTGCATCGGCCGGGCCGGTTCCATCCAGGGCGGCCTGCGCTACTACGTGGGCGCCGCCAACCTCGAGGACGACGGCGGCTATGCCGACAAGGTGCTGGCCGAGCAGGGCTTCCTGCGCCAGGTCGTGCAGGGCCGGCAGGTGCCCTTCACGGCCAAGCTGCCGCAACCGGGTACCACGCCCGGGGCCAGCGGCGCCCAGTTGGGCCAGGCCGCAAGCATCGAGAATGAGAACCGCCTAGCCATGCGCTGAACACTGCGCACCGGCGGCACAGT
>JBJOKP010000311.1:0-4269 GCA_046046045.1 Pseudomonadota bacterium
CAGCGGCGTGAGCTACATGCTCGAGAACCGCAAGATGATGATGCGGCTCTTCCCCGACCTGTTCGCCACCCACAGCGTGGCGCCGGTGGCCCACTACCCCGACCTGCTGCTGGAAACCCTGCGCAGCGTCGCCCCGGGCGGCGTGAACGATCCGACCGTGGTGGTGCTCACCCCCGGCATGTACAACTCGGCCTACTTCGAGCACGCCTTCCTGGCCCAGCAGATGGGCGTGGAACTGGTCGAGGGCCAGGACCTCTTCGTCAAGGACAACTTCGTCTTCATGCGCACCACGCGCGGCCCCAAGCGCGTGGACGTGATCTACCGCCGCCTGGACGACGACTTCCTCGATCCCCTCGTCTTCCGCCCCGATTCCACCCTGGGCTGCGCCGGCCTGATCTCGGCCTACCGCGCCGGCAACGTCACCCTCAGCAATGCCGTGGGCACGGGCGTGGCGGACGACAAGTCCATCTACCCCTATGTGCCCAAGATGGTCGAGTTCTACCTGGGCGAGAAGCCCATCCTGCAGAACGTGCCGACCTATATGTGCCGCGACAAGGACGACCTGGCCTACACCCTGGCCCACCTGAACGAACTGGTGGTCAAGGAGGTGCACGGTGCCGGCGGCTACGGCATGCTGGTCGGCCCGGCCGCCAGCAAGGCCGAGGTCGAGGCCTTCCGCCAGCACCTCATCGCCAACCCGAGCAACTACATCGCCCAGCCCACGCTGAGCCTGTCGACCTGCCCGACCTATGTGGAGGCGGGCATCGCGCCGCGCCACATCGACCTGCGCCCCTTCGTGCTCACCGGCAAGGAGGTGCAGATGTGCGCGGGCGGCCTCACCCGCGTGGCCCTCAAGGAGGGCTCGCTGGTGGTCAACAGCTCCCAGGGCGGCGGCACCAAGGACACCTGGGTGCTGGAGGCCTGACCCCCGATGCTGGCCCCCCTCACCACCCCGCTTGCCTCCGCCGACGCCGTCCACTCCAAGGCCTCCCCCATGCTGTCACGCACCGCCGACCACCTCTTCTGGATGTCCCGCTACATGGAGCGGGCCGAGAACACCGCCCGCATGCTCGACGTGCACTACCAGACCGCCCTGCTGCCGCAATCCGCGGCCGTGGCCGAGCAGGGCTGGCGCGGCGTGCTCTCCATCAGCGAACTCACCAGCGCCTTCATGCAGCGCTACGGCAAGATCGACGCGCAGAGCGTCATGCAGTTCATGGTCAAGGACGAGGGCAACGCCAGCTCCATCGTGGCCTGCCTGCGTGCCGCCCGCGAGAACGCCCGCGCCGTGCGTGGTGCCCTGACCACCGAGGTCTGGGAGACCACCAACCAGACCTGGCTGGAATTCCGCCGCATGCTCAAGGACGGCGCCTTCGAGCGCGATCCCGGCGCCCTGTTCGAGTGGGTCAAGTTCCGCTCGCACCTGTCGCGCGGCGTGCAGGTTGGCACCATGCTGCAGGACGAGGCCCTGCACTTCGTGCGCATCGGCACCTTCCTGGAGCGGGCCGACAACACCGCCCGCCTGCTGGACGTGAAGTTCCATGCCGTGGAGAGCGACTTCTACGGTGCTGCCGACGCGCGTGATCAGGAGTACGACTTCTATCACTGGAGCGCCATCCTGCGCTCGGTCTCCGGCTTCGAGGTCTACCGCAAGGTCTACCGCAACGTCATCCAGCCCGAGAAGGTGGCCGAGCTGCTCATCCTGCGCCCGGACATGCCGCGCTCGCTGGCCCTGTGCATGAACGAGGTGGTGGCCAACCTGGCCCTGGTGGCCAACGAGGCCTCGGGCGAGACACTGCGCCGCGCCGGCCGCCTGCGTGCCGACCTCGAATACGCCCGCATCGACGAGATCCTCTCCACCGGCCTGCACGCCTTCCTGACCCAGTTCCTCGACCGTGTCGGTGAACTCGGCGGCGGCATCTCGCGCGACTTCCTCGTGGCCAACTGAGCCGCTGCAGCAGCCCCTCCTTCCCCATGAGCATCCACGTCGCCCTTCGCCACGTCACCCACTACCAGTACGACCGCCAGGTGGCCATGTCGCCCCAGGTCGTGCGCCTGCGTCCGGCCCCACACTGCCGCACGCCCATCCTGAGCTATGCGCTCAGCATCGAGCCCGCGCAGCACTTCATCAACTGGCAGCAGGACCCCTTCGCCAACTACCTGGCCCGCCTGGTCGTGCCCGAGAAGACCACGGGCTTCAAGGTCACGGTGGACCTCGTGGCCGAGATGTCGGTCTACAACCCCTTCGACTTCTTCCTCGAACCGGGCGCCGAGACCTTCCCCTTCAGCTACGAGGAGGGCCTCAAGGTCGAGCTCGCGCCCTACCTGGTGACCGAGGCGCCGACCCCGGCCTTCGCGACCTTCCTGGCCAGCATCGACCGCAAGGAAGTGCGCACCATCGACTTCCTGGTCGGCCTGAACCAGCGCCTGCAGCAGGACATCCGCTACCTCATCCGCATGGAGCCGGGCGTGCAGACGCCCGAGGAGACGCTCACCAAGGCCAGCGGCTCCTGCCGCGACTCGGGCTGGCTGCTGGTCGAGACCCTGCGCCACCTGGGCCTGGCGGCCCGCTTCGTCTCGGGCTACCTCATCCAGCTCAAGAGCGACGTCCAGGCATTGGATGGCCCGAGCGGCACCGAGGTCGACTTCACCGACCTGCACGCCTGGTGCGAGGTCTACCTGCCCGGTGCCGGCTGGATAGGCCTGGACCCCACCTCGGGCCTGCTGGCCGGCGAGGGCCACATCCCGCTGGCGTGCACGCCCCAGCCTTCGAGCGCCGCGCCGGTCAGCGGTGCGGTGGACGAATGCGAGGTCGAGTTCGCCCACGAGATGGGCATCACCCGCATCTGGGAATCGCCCCGCGTCACCAAGCCCTACACCGAGGGCCAGTGGCAGGACGTGCTGGCCCTGGGCAGCCAGGTCGATGGCGACCTCGTCGCCGGCGACGTGCGCCTGACCATGGGCGGTGAACCCACCTTCGTCTCCATCGACGACCGCGACGGCGCCGAATGGAACACCGATGCCCTGGGCCCCACCAAGCGCCTCTATGCCCAGGACCTGGTGCAGCGCCTGCGCCAGGAATACGGCCAGGGCGGCTTCCTGCACTACGGCCAGGGCAAGTGGTACCCGGGTGAACAGCTGCCGCGCTGGGCGCTGTCCATCTACTGGCGCGAGGATGGCCAGCCCTGCTGGCAGGACCCGACGCTGTTCGCCGACGAACGCGAGCTGCACCAGTACACCGCCGAGGACGCCGACCGTTTCATCCGCACCCTCAGCACCAAGCTGGGCCTGACAACGGACTACATCCAGACCGGCTACGAAGACACCTGGTACTACCTCTGGCGCGAGCGCCGCCTGCCGGTCAACGTCGATCCCTTCGACAACCGCCTGGACGACGAGCTGGAGCGCACCCGGCTGCGCCGCATCTTCGACCAGGGCCTGGACAGCCCCATCGGCTATGTGCTGCCGCTCAAGGCTGCCGACGGCCCGGCCCTGGGCGGCCCGCGCTGGATCACCGGGCCCTGGTTCTTCCGCGACGAGCGCATGTACCTCTTCCCGGGCGACTCCCCCATGGGCTACCGCCTGCCGCTGGATTCCCTGCCCTGGGTGGCCAAGGGTGACTACCCCTACCTGATCGAGCAGGACCCCTTTGCCCCACGCGACGCCCTGCCGGCGGCCAGCGTGCTCAAGAGCCAATACGCCGCCCACGTGATCGGCGGCGGTGCCGTGGCTGCAGGTGGTGCCGCAGGCCTACCCGGCGCGGCCGGCTGGCCGGCCGAAGGTGCCTACGTCTTCGGCGCCGAGGCCGGCCCGGGGTCCGCCAGCGGCGCAGGCGATCCGGCCACGGGCCGCGCACCGCGTGCGGTGGCGCCCCTGGCGCCGCTCGACTCCATGACGGCCGAGGAACTGGCGCGTTCGCCCCTGCGCTTCCAGTCGGCCCACTGGATCACCCGCACCGCGCTGTGCGTGGAGGCGCGCGATCCGCGCCGCGCCAACGGCCCCAAGGCCGAGAAGGTGGGCCAGGCCTCGGGCGTGCTCTACGTCTTCATGCCGCCGCTGCAGCAGCTGGAGGACTACCTCGAGCTGCTGGCCGCGGTCGAGGCCACGGCGGCCGAGCTGGGCGTGAAGATCGTGCTGGAGGGCTACCCGCCGCCGCGCGACCCGCGCCTCAAGCTGCTCTCGGTCACGCCCGATCCGGGCGTCATCGAGGTCAACATCCATCCCGCCAGGAACTGGGGCGAGCTGGTCCAGCACACCGAATTCCTCTAC
>JBJOKP010000312.1:0-4264 GCA_046046045.1 Pseudomonadota bacterium
ATGAGCATGACCCCAGGCATCCCCATCACGGCCCATGTGGACGGCTTTGCCCGCGCCCGCCTGCCGGCGCCCGAGGCCCTGCCCGAGCTGATCTTCGAGCTGCCCGAGCTGCAGTTCCCCGAGCGCCTGAACTGCGCCACCGAGCTGCTGGACCGCGCGGTGGCGCAGGGCCGCGGCGATCGCATCGTCATCCGCGCCCCCGGCGGCCTGGCCTGGACCTATGCCCAGCTGCAGGACAAGGCCAACCGCATCGCCGCCGTGCTGGTGCGGGAGATGGGCCTGGTGCCGGGCAACCGCGTGCTGCTGCGCGCCCCCAACAACCCCATGCTGGCGGCCTGCTGGTTCGGCGTCATCAAGGCCGGCGGCATCGCCGTGGGCACCATGCCCCTGCTGCGGGCCAAGGAGCTGACCGCCATCCTCCAGAAGGCCGAGGTCAGCCACGCCCTGTGCGACCGGCAGCTGGCCGAGGAGCTGGCCAGTGCGCGCGGCCATGCGCCGGTGCTGAGGGCGCTGAAGCTCTTCCATGGCGATGGCTCGGGCACGGACGCCGACAGCCTGGAAACCGCGATGGCCCGCCAGGACGGGCTGTTTGCCAACGTGGACACCGCCGCGGACGACTGCTGCCTGTTCGCCTTCACCTCGGGCACCACCGGCGTGCCCAAGGCGACCATGCACTTCCACCGCGACGTGATGGCGGCCTGCGCCTGTTTCCCGCGCCACATCCTGCGGCCGCAGGCGGACGATGTCTTCATCGGCAGCCCGCCGCTGGCCTTCACCTTCGGCCTGGGCGGCCTGCTGCTCTTCCCCATGAGCGTGGGCGCCTGCACGGTGCTGCTGGAGAAGGCCGGGCCGGCCCAGCTGGCCGAGGCGATTGCCGAGTTCGGCGCCACCACCCTCTTCACCGCGCCCACCTCCTACCGGGCGCTGGCAGCCCAGGGCGAGGCGCTGAAGGCCACGCCGCTGCGCCAATGTGTCTCGGCCGGCGAGGCCCTGCCGGCGGCCACGCGGGCGCTGTGGAAGGCGGCCACCGGCATCGAGCTGATCGACGGCATAGGCTCGACCGAGCTGCTGCACATCTTCATCTCGGCCGACGAGGCCCACAGCCGGCCGGGCGCCACCGGTCGGGCCATCCCGGGCTACCGCGCCCGCGTCATCGACGAGGCCGGCCGCGAGCTGCCGCCCGGCACGGTGGGCCGCCTGGCAGTGCAGGGCCCCACCGGCTGCCGCTACCTGGACGATGTGCGCCAGGCCCAGTACGTGCAGAACGGCTGGAACGTCACCGGTGATGCCTACCTGATGGATGCGGACGGCTACTTCCACTACCAGGCGCGCACCGACGACATGATCATCTCGGCCGGCTACAACATCGCCGCGCCCGAGGTGGAGGACGCGTTGATGAGCCATCCCGCCGTGGCCGAATGTGGCGTGATCGGCGTGGCCGACCCCGAGCGCGGCCAGATCGTCAAGGCCTTCGTGGTGTTGCGCCCCGGCCAGGCGGCCGACGCCACCCAGGTGCAGGCCCTGCAGGACCATGTGAAGCAGACAGTGGCCCCCTACAAATACCCGCGCGCCATCAGCTTCCACACCAGCCTGCCGCGCACCCAGACCGGCAAGCTGCAGCGCTTCATGCTCAAGGACCTGCCATGACCTCGCCCGACACCGCCACGCCCCCCACGTCGGGCAAGACCGCCCTCAGCCCTTCGGGCAAGGCCATCCTTCAGCCCGCCGGCTGGGCTCCCGCCAAGGGTTATGCGAATGGCGTGGCCGCCAGCGGTCGCCAGGTCTACGTGGCCGGCCAGATCGGCTGGAACGCCCAGAGCCAGTTCGAGAGCGACGACCTGGTCGAGCAGGTGCGCCAGGCCCTGCTCAACGTGCGCGCCGTGCTGGCCGAGGCCGGCGCCACGCCAGCCCACATCTGCCGCATGACCTGGTACCTGACCGACAAGCGCAACTACCTCGCCCGGGCCGCCGACATCGGCCGGGTCTACCGCGAGGTCCTGGGCCGCGAGTTCGGCATCGCCATGACGGCGGTGCAGGTGGCCGGCCTGATCGAGGACCGCGCCAAGGTGGAGATCGAGGTCACGGCCGTGGTGGCGGGCTGAGGGTGGCGGCCAGCCCCCGGATCGCGGGGCGGCGACCTACATCCCGATACCACCACAGCGGGTTTACCCGCGGTCACCGCGCTTACAGTACGCGCCCCGTGGCACGGACCCGGTGCCGGCCCCCTCCCCCGTGGCAGGAGCCGGCCACCGTGGCCGCAGCCCGCAGGACCGACAACACCCAGCACGGATGACCACCATGACGACCACTTTCTCCTCCCCCTCGATCCGCCTCCGCACGCCCCTGATCCTGTCCCTCTGCGCGGGCCTGGCCGCCCTCAGCCTGACGGCCGGCTGCGCCAACATGGGTGAACGCGAGAAGGGCACGGCCGTGGGCGCCGGCGTCGGCGCCGGCGTGGGCGCCGTCCTGGCCGCCGCCACCGGCAACAAGGCCGGCAAGGGCGCGGTGCTGGGCGGCGCCGTCGGTGCTGTCGCCGGCAACCTCTGGTCCAAGCGCCAGGAGGAACGCCGCGCCGAACTCGAGAAGGCCACCAAGGGCAGCGGCGTGGACGTGAGCCGCACGGCCGACAACCAGCTCAAGCTCAACATCCCCAGCGACGTCTCCTTCGACAGCGGCAGCGCCAGCGTCAAGCCGGCTCTGCGCAGCGTGCTGGACAGCTTCGCCACCAGCGTGAAGGGTGATGCCAAGGTGCAGATCGCCGTGGTCGGCCATACCGACAGCACCGGCTCGGCCGCGAGCAACCTGACCCTGTCCAACGAACGCGCCCGCAGCGTCAAGGACTACCTGAGCGCCAAGGGCCTGGCCGGCGGCCAGATCAGCACCAGCGGCAAGGGCGAGGAACAGCCCGTGGCCGACAACGGCAACGAGGCCGGTCGCGCCCGCAACCGCCGCGTCGAGATCTTCCTGAGCGAGCCGGGGCAATAAGTACCCTGCCCGGGCCACTGGGAGGCAACCAGCCCCCGCGGGGGGGCGGCCGATGCCACGCATCGGCAGGGGCCCCATTCAGGCCGCCAGCGCCCAGGCATAGACCGGCCGCTCGCGCTCATCCAGCACGGCCTGGCTGCGCGCCAGGTCGGCCGGGTCCGGCGCCAGCCAGGCGTCGATGTGTTCGGGCCTGACCGGGATGACGCAGCGGTCGTGACCGGCTGCGGCCACCTCGGGCGGCGGCTCGTCGGTGATGGCGGCGAAGGACAGCAGCGGCGGCAGCCCGGCATCTGGCCCGCGCGGCGGCGGTGTCCAGCGCGACCACAGGCAGGCCACCAGCATGCCCGGCCCGGGCAGGTTGCGCGGGCGGAACTCGAGGATGCGGTTCTGCGCCGCCTCGCCTTCGGCCAGCTCGCGGCCTTCCACCTTGTGGGCCGGCACGTTTTCGTAGAAGGCCTCCATCAGCACCAGGCCGTGCTGATGGCCGAACTGGCGGCGCCAGAAGCCGGTGAGGTTGTCGCGCCGGGCGTTGTACGTGCCCGGGTACTGGCGGTCGTAGTCCGCCGGCTTGCCGGCCGGGCGGCACTGGTAGCGCATGGGCTTGATGACGCGCCGGCCCTGCTCCATCACCATCACCGGCACCATGTGGCCCGGGTAGATGCGGTGATCCCGCGGCAGCAGTTCGCTGCGGCGCAGGTCGGCCAGGCGGCCCTTGAGGGCCTCGACCTTGGCGCCGGCGATGCGTTCACTCTCCTGGGCCGTCTTGGTCAGGCGCTGCTGCAGGCTGCGCTGGGCATCAGCCAGGCGGCGGCGCTGGCGGAAGAGCTCCTCCTCCAGCTCGGCCGCGAGCTGCTGCTGGTGGCCAGTGATGAGCTCGGCGATGGCCGCCCCCTCGTCCATCCCCACGCCATCGGGCAGGTCGCCGCGCAGGAGGGCCGCCTCCATGGCCTTGGGCAGCGGGGTCTTCTGGCCCTGGCTGCGGCGCACGAAGAGCTCGTAGAACTCGCGGATGTCGAGCTCGGCCTGGTAGGTGCGCACGTAGCGCTGGTAGTCGGCCCAGACCTGGGCGCTGTAGCACATCAAGAGTCTCCTGGCGGCTGGCTCACGCCCTGATCCACCGCGACAGCGGAGCGCGGCAGCCTGACCACAAGCCGGGGCAAACACCGAGCATCGGTCGGGAATGATTCCCTGGAGCGTCAGGGACGGCTTTCCTAGACTGGCTCGGACGCCATGAGCTTACAGGCTCGGGATGGCGCCCAGGCCCCCGGCCGCTGACTGC
>JBJOKP010000313.1:0-4263 GCA_046046045.1 Pseudomonadota bacterium
GGCGAGGGCGGCGATCCGTCAGGTCAATCGGCGCAGCCGGTTTTGCCGCGCCCGCCGCACATGGAGGCGGCCGGGCGGTCGGAGAACGGGCTGGCGGAGAACGGGCGGTCAGGGCGGCCGCCGCAGGCGGGGCGGCAGCCTGTGGCTGAAGGGTCAGCCGGTTGCCGTGACCGGCGGGCCGTGCTTGCGCCGCAGGCTCCAGCGCAGCGAGGCATCAAGGCGTGGCGACCGCTCCACCGGCCGTGCCACCGGCTCCGTGCGGGGCGGCAGGCCGACCTGGGGCTCCAGGGCCGGCTGCATCAGCGGGGCGTCCAGGCTCAGGCTGGCCAGGGGACAGGCCGACGCCAGGCTGGTGGAGGGCGTCAGCGGGGCGCTGCCGTCACCGTTGCTGATGCCGTGACCGTTGCTGATGCCGTTGCCGTTGCCATCTCCGGCCGGAGAGGACTGCTCCGGGGCGGCAGGGTCCGCACCCTCCGCCATGGCCATGGGCAGGCCGTGCAGGGGGCAGATCTGCTGGAGTTCCACGCCCTGGCGGGCGGCGGCGCCCACGGCCAGCAGGGGCGTTGCCAGGCCCAGCAGCTGCAGCAGGCACACACCCGCCAGCAGCCAGCGGCGCAGGACGGGCGTGGGACGCATCAACATGAAGCCATGCTAACCAAGCCGATGGGCCGCCATGCGGCTGCCACCTGCACCGGCGCCCCCACTGTCGCGCCGGCACCATGGGCGCTTGGGCCCGGCGCCGGCAAGCAGCCTTATTGCACGCCGGCAGCGTTGGGCCGGGCGCGCGGCCCGGGCAACACGCCGTTGGCCTTCACCCCCAGCAGGCGCTGGTTGGCGATGCTGGCGTAGTTGAAGCTCTGGTCGCTGACCGAGGCCACCATCTGCTCGATCACCGCCTTGACCAGCAGGCCCACCAGGCCGCCCTGGTTGTTGTTGCTCTGCTCGGCCGAGGAGGCCGTGGCCGAGCCGGCCCAGAGCTGGGCGCCGTTGCGCAGGTCGACGATGCGGGCCGCCACGGTGACTCGCGTCTCGGACGACACCACCTTGTAGCTGGCGCCGTATTGGCTCACCTTGAGGTAGACCGCCGCATCGGCGCCGAAGATCTCGCGCAGCTTGGGCAGGGGGATCTCGGCGATCTCGTTGGGCGTGGTGAGGCCGTTCTGCTTGAAGGTCTCGTCCACCACGGCCACCGGCAGCACGTAGTAGCCGGCTTCGGCCAGGGGCAGGGTGGCCGTGGCATAGACGCCCGGCGTGGCCTTCACGTCCGGCGTGTCGTTGATGGGCGGCAGCACCAGCAGGCTGGCCGGCTTGCTGGCGCGGAAGGCCGTGTAGTCAAACGGCGGTGGCGGGGTGGCGCAGCCGGCCAGCACGGCCAGCAGGGCGCCGGCGCCCAGCAGGGTGAGCAGGCGGCTGCGGCCCGGAGCTGAGGCGGGAGGAAGCGGTTGGGAGCTCATGGTGATCAGGGGCGGGCAGCGCCGGTCGCGGTGGCAGGGGTGGCCGATCCGGCCGGGCTGGGGGTCGTGGCAGGCGTGGCGACGGGCTTGCCCGCCGTGCCTGGCTTGCCCTCCAGGCGGCCGATGAGGAAGTCCATGTAGGCCGCGGATTCCGGGAAGGTCTGCTTCTCGGCCAGGAAGGCGGCGCGGGCCTCGTCCGGCCGGCCGGTCTGCAGCTGCAGCAGGCCCAGGTGGGCACGGAAGCCCGGGGGCAGGGCAGCGTTGCCGGCACGGGCCTTCTCGGCCTGGGCCTGCAGCAGGCCCAGCTGGGCGTCGGGCGAACTCACCCCGCCCTGCAGGTAGTCGTAGACCTGGCGCTGGTAACCCTCCCAGTGATAGAGGGGCTGGACCTTGTTGGCGCAGCCGGTAGCGAGCAGGGCCAGGCCCAGCAGGGCCGCCGCGGCGGCGGGCCGGATGGCGAAATCGTGGTGGCGCATCGTTGTCAGGGCACTTAGGGTGATCTGGGGGATCAGGGCTTGGAGGTCTTGCCGGCGCCGGCCCACTGGCCGCCGTCCAGGCCGGCGACGAGGTTGTTCACCGCCTCGCGCATGGCCAGGTCCAGCACCTTGCCGTTGAGGGTGGCGTCATAGCCCGCCGTGCCGCCGAAGCCGATCACCTCGCGGTTGGAGAGCTCGTATTCGCCCGCGCCGCGGGCCGAGAACACCACCTCGCTGGTGGCCGTGTCGACCACGTTGATGGTGACCTTGGCGTAGGCGATCTGGCTCTTGCCGCGGCCCAGGATGCCGAAGAACTGCTGGTCGCCCACTTCCTTGCGGCCGAACTCGGAGATGTCGCCGGTGATGACGAAGTCGGCGCCCTTGATGGTCTGCTTGCGCGCCTGCAGGGCGGCCTCCTGCTGGGTCTCGCTCATGTTGTCGCGGTCCAGCACCGAGAAGCGCTGAGACTGCTGCAGGTGGGCGATCAGCGTGGTCTTGGCCTGCGAGCCCAGGCGGTCCACGCCGTCGCCGAAGATGCCGCGGCCGAAGCTGGAGCGGTTGTCGAACTTGCCCACCGAGACCAGCTGGCGCTGGCCCTTGAAGGGCTGGGCTGCCGATTCGACCTTGGCCACGGTGATGCTGCGCGAGGACTCGGTGGCACAGCCACCCAGCATGAGGCCGGCCACGGCCAGCGAGGCCAGCAGGCCGGCGCGGAGGGTGAGGGAACGGGGGGACGAGGCAGACATGGGGCAACTCCTGAATGGACTTCCTGCCGGTCAGCCGGGCCGGCGTGGGCCGGAACCGGAGGGCAGGACGATGGCGCCGCACTCTACCCAATGCCGACCGCCCGCACTTGCGCCGGCGCAGGCTTCCCGCCGGAACAGGTGGGCGCGGTGGACGGGTCTCGGTCCACGGCCCGGCGGGTCGAAATCCCTGCCGCCGGCTCGTCGTGAGGCAGGGCCCTGGCCGGCGCCGCCGCCTCGTCCCATACTCGTCCACCCCCCCAGACCGCCAACCTTGCCACGGAGGCATGCCCATGGCCCGCGTCAGCACCTACCTCAACTTCGGCCGCGACACCGCCGCCGCCTTCCACTTCTACCGCCAGGTCTTCGGCGGCGAGTTCAACGGCCCCATCCACCGCATGGGCGAGGCCCCGCCCATGCCCGGCGGGCCGGCCCTGGCCGCGGCCGATGCCGACCTGGTCATGCACGTGGAGCTGCCCATCCTGGGCGGCCATGTGCTCATGGGCACGGATGCGCCCGAATCCATGGGCTTCAGGCTCACCCAGGGCAACAACGTGCACCTCAACCTCGAGCCCGACACCCGCGCCGAGACCGAGCGCCTCTTCGCGGCCCTGGGCCAGGGCGGCCAGGTGCAGATGCCGCTGCAGGAGATGTTCTGGGGCGGCTACTTCGGCAGCCTGACCGACCGCTACGGCATCTGCTGGATGTTCAACTGCGACGCCAAGGCCTGATGCATCTGATGAAGCCAGCCGCCGCCATGAGCCCCACGACCCCCCTGCAGATCCATCCCCTCACGCCCGATCGCTGGCCCGATCTGGAGGCCGTCTTCGCCGCCCGCGGCTGCGGCGTCGCCCGCGACTGCTGGTGCATGTGCTACCGCCGCACCAGCGCCGGCCAGGGCAAGGCCCGCTGGCCCTCGGCCGCCACCAACAAGGCGGACTTCCGCGCCGTGGTCGACCAGGCCGCGGCCACCGGCCAGCCCGCCCCCGGCCTGCTGGCCTACCGCGAGAACGCCGCGCATCCGGGCGGCCTGGAGCCGGTCGGCTGGCTGGCCGTCGGCCCGCGTGCCGAGTACCTGCGCCTGGCGCGTTCGCCGGTCATGAAGCCGGTGGACGACCAGCCGGTCTGGTCGGTGATCTGCTTCGTCGTGCCCGCCGCCCAGCGTGGCCAGGGCATCGCCCGGGCCCTGCTGGCTGAAGCCGCCCGCCGCGCCGCCGCCCTGGGCGTGACGCTCGAGGCCTACCCGGTCGACCTCGCCGCCCGCGGCAGTGAGCGCGTGGCCGACGACGACCTCTGGTTCGGCCCCCAGCAGCTCTTCGTGCAGAGCGGCTTCAGCGAAGTCGCCCGCCGCCGCGCCGACCGGCCGGTGATGAGGCTGGTGCCGGTGGACCCTGCAGATTGACCTTGTACGCGCTTGTCCGCGCTTGTCCAGGGGTGCCCGCGCGGCGTCCGCTCATCGCCGGGTGGGCGTCTCGGGCTGTCACTCGACCTTCACCAGCTGGGCCATCGCGGCCAGCACCTGCTCGACCCGTTCATCGACCCGGCCCGTCACTTCCACGCATGGCAGGCCCTGGGCCTGGGCGGCCATGC
>JBJOKP010000314.1:0-4259 GCA_046046045.1 Pseudomonadota bacterium
GGTCCACGACCAGGTTCACCGCCATGGTGATGGCGGCCAGGTAGACGGTCACGGCCTGGATCACCGGGTAGTCGCTGCGGTTGACCGCCTGCACGATCTCGCGGCCCAGGCCGGGGATGGAGAAGAAGATCTCGATCAGGAAGGAGCCGACGAAGACCGAGGGCAGGGCCAGGCCCAGGTTGGTGAGCATGGGGATGGCGGCGTTGCGCAGCACATGGCGCAGCAGCACGGTGCGCTCGGGCAGGCCCTTGGCGCGGGCGGTGCGCACATAGTCCTGGCCCAGTTCGTCGAGGAAGAAGCTGCGGTACAGCCGGGTCTGCGGCGCCAGGCCCACCATCACCGCCAGCAGCACCGGCAGGGGCACGAAGGTGGCGAGGTTGCGCCAGGTCGAATCGCTCCAGCCCTGCACCGGGAACCAGCCCAGCTGGAAGGCGAAGAAATACTGGCCCGCGATCACGTAGACCAGGAAGCTGATGGAGAGCGCCAGCGTGGCGGCGAACATCACCGCCCGGTCGCCGATCGAGCCGCGCCGCGTGGCCACCCACAGCGCCACGGGAATGGCCAGCAGCATGTCCAGCACCAGGATGGGCAGCATCACCGTGAGCGTGGCCGGCAGGCGCTGGGCGAAGACGGCGGTGACCGCCTCGTTGGTGGTCCAGCTGCGGCCCCAGTCGAAGCTGGCGGCCGCCTTCAGGAAGATCCAGAACTGCACCAGCAGCGGCTCGTCCAGGCCCATCTGCTGACGCACCGCGGCGATCTGGTCGGGCCGCGCGTTCTGGCCGGCCAGGATGACGGCCGGATCGGCGCCGACGAAGTGGAAGAGCAGGAAGACCAGCAGCAGCACGCCGAACAGCGTGGGCAGCATCTGGAGCAGGCGTCGCAGCAGGTAGGCGCTCATGGGCCTGCGAGCATAGTGGCACTCGGGCGGTGGTCCAGGCCTGGCGGCTGCCGGGCGGATCGGGATGTACCCGGGGAGCTGCCCGGTGCGGCCAAGGATGGGTGCCGGCCCCACTAGACTGGTCCGGCCCCGTCCGCCCAGCGCAGCACTACCCTAGCCTGTCCGATGCCACGCCCCTACGACGCCCTGCCCGACCGTCCGGATGTGACCGGCACGGATCCCGCCGACCCCGGCCGCCGGCCCTGGCTGGGCGCTGCCGTGGGTCTGGCCGGCCTGGCGAACCTGCCCGCCAGCCTGGCCGCACCGGCGCGCAGCCTGGCCGTTGGCCCCGAGCCGGTGTTCGCCCGGGCCGCACCGCCGCGTCCGCCCGGGCCGCGCAAGCTGCTCAAGGTGGCCTTCCGTTCGGCCGAGACCACCTTCGACCCGGCGCGCATCACCGACCTCTACTCGCGCGCCATCACCACCCACATCTTCGAGGCCCTCTACGCCTACGACTACCTGGCCCGCCCGGCCGAGGTGGTGCCGCTCACCGCCGCGGCCCTGCCCGAGGTCTCGAAGGACTTCCGCACCTGGACCATCAGCCTCAAGCGCGGCATCTACTTTGCCGACGACCCGGCCTTCGGCGGCCAGCCGCGCGAGCTGGTGGCCGCCGACTATGCCTACAGCCTCAAGCGCATCGTCGACCCGGCCAACAAGAGTTCGCTGGCCAGCAACATCCTGGAGGAAGGCATCCTGGGCCTGGAGGCGCTGCAGAAGGCCGCCATCTCGAAGAAGAAGCCCTTCGACTACGACGCCCCGCTGCCGGGCATCGAGGTGCTGGACCGCTACACCCTGCGCTTCCGCCTGGCCGAGGGCCGGCCGCGCTTTCTCTACACCCTGGCCGACAGCAGCAGCGTGGGCGCGGTGGCTCGCGAGGTGGTGCAGCGCTACGGCCAGGATGTCGGCGCCCATCCGGTGGGCACGGGGCCCTTCCGCCTGGCCGAATGGCGGCGCAGCTCGCTGATCCGCCTGGAGCGCAACCCGGGCTTCCGCGAGCAGCGTTATGCCGAGCTGGCCCATCCGCGCCCGGACGATGCGGCCGGCCAGGCCATCCTGGCCCGCCACAAGGACCGCCTCCTGCCCATGGTGGACGCCGTGGAGGTGGCCATCATCGAGGAGAGCCAGCCGCTCTGGCTGGCCTTCCTGAACGAGGAGCTGGACAGCCTGGCCACCACCGCCAGTGCCCTGCCGGCCGAGTTCGTCGACCTGGCGGCGCCGGGCGGCACGCTGGCGCCGCACCTGGCCCGGCGCGGCGTGGAGCTGCATCGCGAGCTGCGCTCGGACGTCACGCTGACCTACTTCAACATGGACGACCCGGTGGTGGGCGGCTACACCCCCGAGAAGGTGGCGCTGCGCCGGGCCATGTCTCTGGCCTATGACGTGGGGCGCGAGATCGAGGTCATGCGCAAGCGCCAGGCGGTGCGCGCCCACAGCATCATCCCGCCGGCGTGCACCGGCTACGACCCCGCCTTCGTCAGCCCGCAGAGCGAATACGACCCGGCCCGCGCGCGCGCCCTGCTCGACCTCTACGGCTACGTGGACCGCAACGGCGACGGCTGGCGCGAGCTGCCCGACGGCAGCCCGCTGGAGATCACCCGCTCCACCGAGCCCGAGCAGATCTACCGCGTGCAGGACGAGATCTGGCGCAGCAGCCTCAAGGCCGTGGGCATACGCCTGAAGTTCGACATCCAGCAATGGCCCACCCACCTCAAGCAGGCCGAGGCCGGCCAGCTGCAGATGTGGAGCCTGGGCAACAGCGCCTCCTCCCCCGACGGGCTGGATGGCCTGGCCTACCTCTACGGCCCCCAGGCCGGCCAGTACAACCTGGCGCGCTTCCGCAACAAGACCATGGACCAGCTCTACGAGCGGCTTAAGGGCATGCCCGACGGGCCGGAGCGTGAACGCCTCTTCGTCGAGGCCAAGCGCCTGGTCGCCGCCTGGCTGCCCTACCGCTTCGGCGTGCACCGCATCTCGGTCGAGCTGCTCCACCCCTGGGTGAAGGGCTACCGCCGGCCGGCCTTCGGCTCGCGCTGGTTCCACATGGTCGACCTCGACCCGGAGCGCCGCAAGCCGACCTGAGCGATCCGTCAGCCCAGCCCGTCCGTCCGCCTGGGCTGGCCAGGCCGGGCCTATCCCGGCTTGACGCGACCCTGCCAGGGCCCCGGTTCGCCGCGCGCCTGGCGCTCGTTCCAGCCCTCGATGAGGGCGGCCAGGCGGGCCAGCCCGTCGGTCAGCGCCGCCGGGCCAGGCTGCAGGATGAGGGGCGACTTGATCTCGTGCAGCTCGCCGTCCCGCACCGCCGGCACGGCCGCCCAGCCCGGCCGGGCCATCACCTGCTCGGGCCGGAACTTCTTGCCGCACCAGGAGCCCAGGATGAGGTCAGGCATGGCGGCCAGGATCTCGGCGTCGTCGGCCACGATGCGGTCCTTGCCCAGCGGGGCGGCGGCGCGGGCCGGGAAGATGTCGTCGCCGCCCGCAATGCCCACCAGCTCGCTGACCCAGCGGATGGCGCTGATGCGCGGTTCGTCCCATTCCTCGAAATACACCCGCGGCCGGCGCGGCAGGGCCGCGGCGCGGGCCTGCACCGCGGCAAGGCCGGCCTCAAGCGTGGCCGCATAGGCCTCGGCCCGGGGCGCCGCACCCACCAGGGCGCCCAGGCGGCGGATGTAGTCCAGGATGGCGGCCACGCTGCGGTGATTGGCGATCCAGACCTCCACACCGGCGCGGACCAGGGCATGGGCGATCTCGGCCTGCATGTCGGAAAAGCCGATCGCCAGGTCGGGCTGCAGGGCCAGGATCTGGTCCACCTTGGCGCTGGTGAAGGCGGAGACACGTGGCTTCTCCTGCCGCGCCCGCGGTGGCCGCACGGTGAAGCCCGAGATGCCGACGATGCGGTCCTGCTCGCCCAGGGCGTAGAGCAGCTCGGTGGGCTCCTCGGTCAGGCAGACGATGCGCTGCGGGCCGCGTTGCGGTGCCCGGGTGATGGGCAGCGGCGCTAGCGCCGGATCCACCGATGCATTTGCCGACGCCGGCAGACCGGCCACGTCGTCAAGTCTCAAGGGGCGCCCCGCTCCAGGCGCAGGCGCAGGCGGCCGTCGGCCGGGAGCTGCAGGCCCAGCTCGGCCAGGCCGGGCTGCAAGGCGCTGCGCTGGGCGGCCGGCACCTCGGCATCCAGCCACCAGACCTCGCCGACGCGGCGCTGCACCAGCTTCACGTCATGCAGGGAACACAGGGCGCGCAGGCGGTCCAGCGCCTCCTGCGGCCGCGGCACGACCCAGGCCGGGCGGATGGCCGGCCGGGCTGCAGCGGCGGCGCTGCGATC
>JBJOKP010000315.1:0-4259 GCA_046046045.1 Pseudomonadota bacterium
CTCAGGCGCCACGAGGCGCTGTGGCAGATCAAGGCCAAGGCCGATGGGCGTTTGAGACGCCCCGCCGCGGCCGGCATGGCGACTGTCGGCAACATCTCCAGAGGTCTGGACACGAAAGATGCCTGGCGGCAGATCAGTTTGGCTCTCAGGCAATCCGAACGAGCTGAGGACGTGAACCTTGCCCGGGCAATGGAAGACCTGGTGGAGGGTCGGATGTCGCCCACTGCCACACCCCGGAGTGCCCATCCGCAGCCCGTGAGGTGAGGCCATGAAGGGCCACAACGATGAGCCCGGCCCGATGCGTGCGAAGCCTAGATGGCAGGCATCCAGAAGCTGCAAACAGACAGACGAAAGACCAACGAAATGGCACGCGAGACGAGCCAGAACTGGCCCCATAAACTCCATGGGCGCTCCGTGGTTGGTTGAGCTTGCGGCTTTGGCACCTTGCGTGTTGCATGCGCAGGTACGGTTCCCAGCGGAGCGCATCCAATAGGCAGGACGACTCTGAGCTATACAGGCAAGAGGCTGCGACGGGTGCCGCACTGCCCAATGCATGCCAGTGACGGCCCTCGGGCCAACGTCCGAACCGTCGTGCGGCTCGCCGAGGCTAGGACCGAGAGATTCCAGGAAGCAAGTGCGCATCGCCCCCCGTCCACAACGTTCGAAGCGGACCGCGGCGAACCCTCGGGAGACGATACAGCGCGATTCACAGGGCGATGGTATCGCCCGGGCGAGATGTCTTGCCTAGTCGACGCCAGCGCCCCTTCCGGAGATGAAGGGGGCGGATTCCATGAAGTGACTCAACCTAACCTTGGTACGTGGCTAAAGTTGTTGCCGACGGCAACAGCCGTGACCCGCCAGAAGCTCACGCCGGCCAGGCCGGCACCCTGAAGGCCTCGATCAGGTAGTCGACCAGCAGCCTGACCTTGGGCGCCAGGTGCTTGCGGCTGGGGTAGACGGCGTAGACATCCAGCTCGATCGATCGCCAGGCCGGCATTACCTCCACCAGTGCGCCTGAGTTCAGGTCGGCGCCCACCATGAAGCTGGGCTGCAGCACGATGCCGCCGTGCGCCAGCGCGATGGCTCTGCAGGTGTCGCCGCTGTTGGAGCGCAGGCGCGGGTCAACCTTCACCGTCACCGACTGATCAAGCCCGTCAGGCCCGACGAACGCCCACTGGTCGCCCAGCGACAGCAGGCTATAGGCCATCACCGCGTGCCGGGCCAGCTCGGCTGGGTGCGTCGGCGTGCCGTGCACACGCAGGTACTCGGGCGTGGCACACAGAACCAGTCGCGTGGACGTGAGCCGGCGGCCCACCAGAGTCGAGGCCGGCAGGCGCGCGATGCGAACCGCTAGGTCGTAGCCCTCGTCCACCAGATCGACCATGCGGTCGGACAGCGTCACGTCCAGCTGCACCTTGGGATGCTCCGCCATGAAACCGGCCCACAGTGGCGCTAGGTGCAGCAGGCCGAAGCTCACCGGCACGTTGAGCCTGAGCAGGCCGATGGCCTCGCCGCTGCGTGAGCTGATCTCCGCCTCGGCCTCGTCGAAGCCCGCCAGCAGCTCGCGCGCCCGCGTCAGAAATGTCTCGCCCTCCACCGTGAGCGACATGCGCCGGGTGGTACGGTTCATCAGTCGCACGCCCAGGTGGGCCTCCAACTCGCCCACCTGGCGCGAGATCGCGGCCTTGGAGATGCCGAGCAGCTCGGCACCTGCCACGAAGCTGCCGGCGTCGACCACGGCGACGAAGGCTTGCAGGGCGAGATAACGATCCATGATCGCCTGATTGTCTTCCAATGAGGGATAGTCCATCTCATCGGTGCCGATTTATTAGGATCCGTGATCTCAATACAGTCTCTTCCATCGCAGCAAGTCGCTGCAGCAACCAGGAAAGACACCGTCATGAAGATCGCCGTTCTCGGCGACGGCAACATGGGCTCGGCCTTCGTCCAGCAACTCACCCGTGCGGGCCACGAGGTGCGCGTCACCGCCCGCGACGCTGCCAAGGCCGCCGCCCTGGCCGCGAAGTTCCCCGGCACCCAGGCCGTGCCGACCGCAGGCGCCGCTGCCCAAGCAGACGCCGTGGTGCTGGCCACGGGCTATGTCGATGCGGTCGCGGCCCTGCAGGCGCTGGGCGACCTGAACGGTAAGGTGGTGATCGACATCACCAATCCGCTCACGGCCGACTACATGGGCCTGACCTTGGGCCACAGCACCTCGGCGGCCGAGCAGATCGCTGCGGCCTCGCCGGGTGCCCAGGTCGTCAAAGCCTTCAACACCGTGTTCGCCCAGGTGCTGGCCGAAGGCCCGAATTTTGGCGCCGGGCGCACCGTGAGCGTCTTCGTGGCCAGCGACAGCGTGGACGCCAAGGCCGTGGCCAGCGCCATCGCGAAGAGCATCGGCTTCGAGGTGGTCGACACCGGCGGCCTGAAGAATGCTCGTTACCTGGAGCCGCTGGCCGGCCTGAATATCTACCTCGGCTATGGCGCCGGGCTGGGCACGGCCATCGCGCCGACCTGGATCCGCAAGGGCTGAGCCCCTGCGTCACACCGCGCCATCACGCGCCCGCGTCAAACACCCAACCAGTTGATCTCCAGGAGCCCGACCATGAAACCCCGCACCCTCATCGCCGCCCTTGTGGCCACCCTCGGCCTCTCCACGGGCTTCGCCCAGGGCCAGAGCACCGCCGAGCACCCGACCACGCCGGCACCGAGGCACGAGCGCCAGTCGCCCCACGTCGAAAGGCATCTGAAGACCTTCGATAC
This sequence comes from Pseudomonadota bacterium, assembly GCA_046046045.1. Lineage (GTDB taxonomy): Bacteria > Pseudomonadota > Gammaproteobacteria > Burkholderiales > Burkholderiaceae_C > Sphaerotilus. The sequence continues at coordinate 2,764 of JBJOKP010000315.1, forward strand.
CCTTGACTTCGACGTCTTCAGCAACCAGAAGTGGGAGCGCCTGCACGAGAACCATGCCAAGGACATCGTCGTCACCTGGCCCGATGGTCACGAGACCAAGGGCATCGATCGCCACATCGAGGACCTCAAGGCCATGTTCGTGTTCGCGCCGGACATCAGCATCAAGGAGCACCCGGTCCGCTTCGGATCGGGCACTTGGACCTCAGTCACCGGCGTCATGACCGGCACCTTCACGAAGCCCATGCCGCTGCCGGACGGGCAGTCCATCCCACCGACCGGCAAGCGCTTCGCCATTGGCATGGCCACCATCGCGCATTGGAAGAACGGCACCATGGACCATGAATGGCTGTTCTGGGACAACCAGGACTTCATGAACCAGCTGGGGCTGGGCGGGAAGTGAACGAGCCGAAGCCTGCACCGCTGTACTGCAGCAGCAACGCAGAGGTGCAGGCAGACTATGCCGGTCCAAATTGAGGATGAAGGGGAATTAGAAATGAGTAGTGCCGTGATCGTCCACCGGGCCGCTGAAGCTGCCACCCAGCTGATCCTGCTGTTCCACGGCGTGGGCTCCAACGCCCGGGATCTGGTGCCGCTGGGCCAGGCCCTGGCACGCGAACTGCCCGCGGCGACCGTGGTGAGCGTGCAGGCACCGGATGCCTCGGACTTCGGCTCTGGCTGGCAATGGTTCTCGGTGCAGGGCATCACCGAGGCCAGCCGCCCGGCGCGCGTGACGGCCACCATGCCTCGCTTCGTTGCCACCGTGCAGCAGTGGCAGAAGGAGACCTGCGTAGGCCCGGCGCAGACCACCCTGCTGGGCTTTTCGCAGGGCGCCATCATGGCGCTGGAGTCCACCCAGCAGCCCGTGCCGCTGGCCAGCCGGGTGGTTGCCATTGCCGGGCGTTTTGCTCAGCCGCCGCGGGTGGCGCCGGTCGGTGGTGTGCCGGTCCACCTGTTGCACGGAGACGCAGACCCGGTGATGCCGGTGCGCCTGAGCGTGGATGCGCAGGTCCAGCTGCGGGCACTGGGCGCGACCGTCACTCTCGACCGTTTCCCGGGCCTGAGCCACGGCATCGACCAGCGTATGCTGGGCAAACTGGTCGAGCGGCTGCGCCCTTAACCGCAACCGTCTACCAGCCTTTCACGTTGCCTGACTGCGCCGATCGTGCGACCGGCCGCGCTCAATACCCCTCTCCGGGTGAAGGGGAATGAGCAGCCCCCAGTCAAGTGCGGTCAGACGGGATATTGCTGGACCGAGGGTTCCAGCGTGATCCACTTCAGTTCGGTGAACTCGTCGATCACTGCGCGGCCATCAAAGCGGCCATAGCCGCTTTCCTTCATGCCACCATAGGGGGCCTGGGCCTCGTTCTGCACGGTGGCGCCATTGACGTGGACAGAGCCGCAATCCACCTGCAAGGCCACGCCCAGCGCACGCGTCACGTCGCGGCCGAAGACGCCGGCCGACAGGCCATAGGCCGTGTCGTTGGCCACCGAGACCG
>JBJOKP010000316.1:0-4256 GCA_046046045.1 Pseudomonadota bacterium
TGCACCGCGCAGGGCGGCCTCGCGGAAGGCCAGGCCCTCGATCACCGCGCGCATGTCGTACATGTGGCGCACATAGGCGGCGTCCAGCGGCGCCACGATCAGGCGGCGGCCCGGCGCATCACGCAGCACGCCCTGGCTCAGCAGCAGGGTGAGGGCCTGCTGCACCGGCTGGCGGGAGACGCCGAGCTGCTCGGCGATGCGCTCCTGCACCACCCGTTCCCCCGGGGCCAGGGCGCCCGAGGCGATCTCGGCCAGGATGGCGTCACGCACCTGGTCGACGAGGTTGGGCTGGCTGACGATCTGCTTCATGGTGCTAGGCGGGACGGCGAGAGCGACGGCCGCGGGCCTGCGGCATGGCCTGATTCTACGGGGGGCGACGTCGCGCACAGGACACAGTGTTCTCCATTCTGAATTCAGAACGCACTGGTAGAAACACTGATCACAGAACTCTGAATTCAGAAATAAGCTGCCGGCCATGGCGCTGCACTGGCATGGCGCCGAACTGGAGTTCCGAGATGGATGAGACCCAAGGCTGCGGCTGCGCCGCCAGTCCTTCTGCGGCGCCCGAGAGCGCGCCGCGCCGCGCAGTGATCCGCCTGGCCGTGGCGGGCGCGGCCGGCCTGTGTGGCGCCACGCTGCTGGGGCAGGGCGCCCGTGCCGCGACCGCTGCGGCCGGCCCAAAGGCACCCACGCTGCAAAGCGGCGACCTGCTCACCGAGGCCGATCCCGAGGACGACGTCAAGCCGGCCGCCCTCAAGCCCGCCGACATCCCGCGTGGCAAGCCAGTGCTGGCCTTTCCCTGGGTGCCGGCGGCCGGCACAGTGCGCGACGAGACCCGCCTGAACAAGGTCATGCTGATCCGCTTCGACGAGGCGGAGATGGACGCGGCCACCCGCGCCCGCTCGGCCGGTGGCGTCATCGCCTTCTCGGCCATGTGCACCCACCAGGGCTGCGACATCAAGACCTGGGTGGCCAAGGAGAAGGTGGCGCTCTGCTTCTGCCACTCCTCCAAGTTCCGCCTGCTCGAAGACGGTGCCGTGGCCGGCGGCCCGGCCCTGCGCGCCCTGCCCACGCTGCCGCTGACCCTGGTTGACGGGCAGCTGGCCGTGGCCGGCGGCTTCAGCACGCCGCCCGGCGGGCATCAGGCCTGAGCCCTTGATCTGCCGCTGAACCAGCGCTGACACCTCCCCGCGGGATCAGCCCGCATGACCGTCGCCACCCTGCCCAGGGTGGGCGCGACGCGGGGGCGTTCGCCCTGACCTTCCTTCGTTTCCCTGTCCCCACGATTTCAACCCGCGGCCTGCCGCACCCCTCCAGGAGACCACCTGTCATGACCCGTCCCACTCCCGCCCTGCCGATCGGCACCCTGCTGGGATTTGCCGCGGCCGCTACCGCCGTCGCCGTCAGCGCCACGCCGCTGCTGGCCGTGGCCGCCCCGGGCGCCTACGCCCCGGTGACCGACGCCCGCCTGGCCAATCCCGAGCCGGGCAATTGGCTGCAGTACCGCGGCAACTACCAGGGCTGGGGCTACAGCCCGCTGGACCAGATCACCAGCAAGAACGTCGGCAAGCTGGAGCTGGCCTGGGCCTTCGCCACCGGCCAGGTGGACGGCCACCAGTCGCCGCCGGTGGTGAACAACGGCTACATGTACGTCACCACGCCGGGAGCTCAGGTCATCGCCCTGGACGCCAAGACCGGCGCCGAGATCTGGCGGTTCAAGAAGGAGCTGCCAGCCGAACTGCTGCAGCTGCACCCCACCAACCGCGGCGTGGCCCTCTACGGCGACAAGGTCTACGTGGCCACGGTCGACTGCTTCCTCGTCGCGCTGGACGCCAGGACCGGCAAGGTCGTGTGGCAGAAGCCGGTGAGCGACTGGAAGGCCATCCACTACATCACCCTGGCGCCACTGGCCGCCAAGGGCAAGATCATGGTCGGCTCCTCTGGCGGCGAGACCGGCGTGCGCGGCTTCGTGGCCGCCTATGACGCCGAGACCGGCAACGAGGCCTGGCGCACCTACACCGTGCCGGCGCCGGGCGAGCCGGGTGGCGACACCTGGCCGGGCGAGACCTACAAGAATGGTGGCGGCAGCATCTGGATCACCGGCACCTACGACCCCGACCGCAACCTGGCCTACTGGGGCACGGGCAACCCGGCACCGTGGCCGACCGAAGGCCGCAAGGGCGACAACCTCTACACCACCTCCACCATCGCGCTGGACGTGGATACCGGCAAGATCAAGGGCCACCACCAGTACACGCCCAACGACGCATGGGACTGGGACGAGGTCTCCGCCCCCGTGCTGATCGACACCGAGGTCAAGGGCAAGAAGGTCAAGGCCGCCATCCATGCCGGCCGCAACGGCTACCTGTGGATGCTCGAGCGCAAGGACGGCCCGATCGACTTCATCGACGCGGTCTCCTACGTCAACAACAACGTCTTCACCGCCATCGACAGGAAGACCGGCCGGCCGACCTATGACGAGAGCAAGCGCCCCGGCCTGGGCAAGGGCAAGGTCGGTTTCTGCCCCTCGCTGTGGGGCGGCAAGGACTGGCCACCCGAGGCCTGGAACCCCAAGACCGGCCTGTTCTACATCCCCGCGAACAACAACCTGTGCGCCGAGATGCCCGAGCCGGAGCCGAGCAAGTACAAGAAGGGTGACCTCTACATCGGCTACTCCATCGAGGCCGTGCTCGGCAGCCTGCGCTACCAGGGCGGCAACGATGCCAAGGCGCCCAAGACCATCGGCGAACTGCAGGCCTGGGACCTCAAGACCGGCAAGATGGCCTGGGTGCACAAGTTCCCCACCTTCACCTGGGGCCCGCTGCTGACCACCGGTGGCAACCTGATCTTCACCGGCGGCACCAACGACCGGAAGTTCCGCGCCTTCGACGCCGCCAAGGGCACGTTGCTGTGGGAAACCGCCACGCCCTCCGGCGTGACCGGCGTGCCCTCCAGCTTCTCGGTGGACGGCGTGCAATACATCGCCGTGCAGTCCGGCTGGGGCGTGGATGCCCAGCGCATGCAGAGCGGTGTCGACACCCTCATGGGCCAGCCCACCCCGGTGCCGCAGGGCGGCACGGTGCTGGTTTACCGCCTGGGCAAATAAGCCCTGGCCAGCCGGCGCCGCCGGGTCGGCGCCGCGCCGGTCCTGGCTTCTCCCTTCCTTTCCGCCTGTTCCCTTTCCCCGCCCGACCCCGGACGCCGTCCGGGGTCCCCTTTGTCACGCCCGTCCACGCAGGAGTCACCATGGACAAGTTCACCCAGAACTACATCGACAACGAGTGGGTCAGCCCCTCGTCCACCCGCACGATCAACGTGCTCAACCCCTCCACCGGTGAGCTGATCGCCACCGTGCCGGATTCCAACGCCAGCGACGTGGACCGCGCCGTCGCCGCCGCCCGCGCCGCCCAGCCGGCCTGGGAGAAGCTGCCCGCCATCCAGCGCGCCGGCTATATCCGCGCCGTGGCCCAGAAGCTGCGCGAGCACAAGACCCGCCTGGCCCGCCGCATCTCGCTGGAGCAGGGCAAGATCCTGCCGCTGGCCGAAGTCGAGATCGACTTCACTGCCAACTACATGGACTACATGGCCGAGTGGGCCCGCCGCATCGAGGGCGAGATCCTCAACAGCGACCGCCCCGGCGAGCAGATCTTCCTGCACCGTCGCGCCATCGGCGTGGTGGCCGGCATCCTGCCCTGGAACTTCCCCTTCTTCCTCATCGCCCGCAAGATGGCGCCGGCGCTGGTGGCGGGCAACACCATCGTCATCAAGTCCAGCGAGGAGACGCCGCTCAACGCTTTCGACTTCACCGAACTGCTGGCTGAATGTGACCTGCCCAAGGGCGTGTTCAACCTGGTGACCGGCGGCCGTGACACCGGTGCGGCCCTCTCGGCGCACAAGGACGTGGGGCTGATCTCCTTCACCGGCCATGTCGCCACCGGCTCCAGGATCATGCAGGCCGCCGGCGTCAACCTGACCCGCGTGAACCTGGAGCTGGGCGGCAAGGCCCCGGCCATCGTGCTGGACGATGCCGATCTCGAACTCACCGCCAACGCGCTCTTCAACAGCCGCGTGCTCAACTCCGGGCAGGTCTGCAACGCCGCCGAGCGTGTCTACGTGCAGCGTGGCATCGCCGACCGCCTGGCCGAACGTGTCACCCGCCTGATGGCCGAGGCCCAGTACGGCAACCCGCTCACCGACCCCGGCCTGCACATGGGCCCGCTGATGAACCAGGCCGCCGTCGGCAAGGTCGCGGCCCT
>JBJOKP010000317.1:0-4238 GCA_046046045.1 Pseudomonadota bacterium
GGTCGCTGCAGCGCCGAGGGACTCTGGCGGGAGGTGGTCACGATCAGGGCCTCTTTGGAGCAGAGGAAGGGGCAGGGGACCGGGCCGTGGATTGCGCCGACGGGACAGCAGGGGCGGCGACCTACAGGGTGGTCGCCGGGCTTGCCGGTGCGGCGGTTGGGGTGATCGATGGCGCGGCTGGAGGAGTGGCTGATGGGGCGGCTGATGGAGCGGCTGATGGAGCGGCTGATGGAGCGGCTGATGGAGCGGCTGATGGAGCGGCGACCGGCATGCCGGCCAGGGCGGCGACCAGGGGCAGCCAGGTCCGCACCGGCGCGGAGGGGGCGGCGCTGGTGCTGGTAGCGGCTTTGGTGGCGCTGGCGGCGACCGGCCGCGGGGCCGGAGGAGGTAGCACCCAGACGCCCTCGGGGGTGATGCCCTCAAGCTGCCAGCCACCGTCCAGGTGGTCACCGTCGGCCAGCCAGCGGCCGTCCAGCAGGGCGAGGTGGGTGCCGTTCGCCCGGCGTGCCAGGCCCTGCAGGGCGGGAAGGCGCGGGGCGCGGGCGACCGGGGCCGAAGCCGGCGTCGCCGGACTGCCGGCGCGGCGCGTGGGCAGGGCGGTCAGGGCCGGGGGCTGGCCATGGGCATTGCCGGGGACGGCCAGGCCGGCCGGCGGGCGGGTGGGGTCGGCCAGCGGCGCGGCCGTCGGTCGGCCCTGGGCATGGGCCGGCTGGGCCAGCGAGAGGGCCAGCATGAAGGCTGCCCAGGTGGCCAGGGCCACCACGGCGGCACCGGCCAGGGCGGTGGTGAACAGGCTGGTGAGCAGGCGCACCAGGCCGCGCAGCAGCAGGCCGGGCAGGGCGGCCAGGCGGCGGCTGACCGGCAGGTCGACGGTGGCCTGGAGGCGGGGTGCCGGTTGGCCCGGCGCAGCGAGATGCGGCGTGGCGAGGCTCATAGTTCGACCCAGGCGGCCTGCGGGCTGAGGGTGTAGATCTCCAGGTCCAGGCGCACGCGCGGATGGCGGTCCACCTCCAGCACCATGGGTCCCCAGAGCAGGTGCTGGGGCAGGGCTTCGAGAGCCTGCAGATAGGCCAGCAGGTCGGCGTAGCTGCCTTCGACGCTGAGGGCCACGGCGTGGCGGTAGAGCAGGGCGCCGTCTGGCGTGGCAGTGGCGCCCGAAGCGGCGGCCTGAGCCGGGACAGGATGGGCCAGACCGGGCCGGGCCGCGGCCACCAGACCGGCGTCGCTCACCGGACTGCGGCCCAGGTTCTGCAGCGAGCGCAGGGTGAGGCCGTGCTGGCGGGCCAGCAGGTCCTGCAGCAGGGGCAACATCTGGCGCGGCGGCACCAGGCCGGGCAGGCTGTCGCCGGCTTCCGAAGGGGCAGGATTGGCCGGCGGCCTTGCTGTCTGGGTCGGTGCCTGGGCCTCGGCAGCCAGGTGGCTGCGGGCGGCGGCCAGGCGGGTCTGCAGCAGCTGCAGTTCGCCGCGGGCCTGGGCCAGGTGCTGGGTGGTGGCGCTCTGCAAGCGCTGCAGGTCGGTCTCCAGGCTGAGTCGCACCTGGCTGGCCACGGCGGCGTCGCGCCGTGCCGCGTCGTACAGCAGCCAGCGGGGCTGGAGCAGCAGCAGGTCCAGCAGCCAGAACAGCAGCACGACGGCCGCCGCGGCGATGAGCAGGCGCTCTCGGCGCGGCCGGCTGTTGAAGTGGCGACCCAGGCGGGCCCAGACGCGGCGCAGGGGCAGCGGGAGGGCCAGCGACGGCCGGGTGGCGGACGAAGTGGTCCGGCTGTCACCGGCCGAGATGGCCCGGGCTGCGTCTGCGGGCTGGAACAGGCTGCGCATCATGGCCGGCTGCCGGTCTGGCCGGAGGAAGGAGAGGGAGGCAGGCCGGCGGCCTCGCTGCGCAGCACGAAGTCAAAGCGGACGGCGGCACTGGCTTCCTCTGGCGTCAGGGGCGTGGCAGCAAGGGCCGGGGCGGTGGTCGGCCGGCCCAGGCGCAGCTGGGCGAAGCGGCGGCCATGGAAGAGCGGCTCGCCATGCAGGCGGGCCAGATAGGGCGGCAGGGCGGCGGGCTGGTTGAGGCGGCCGCGCAGTTCCAGGGCCTGGTGGTCGCCGCTGACCGAGAGCCCTGTCAACCAGACGGCCGGGTCAGCCTGGCGAGCCAGGGCCAGCAGCAGCTCGGCGTGGCCCCGGGCCTGGCCGGCGGCGCCGCTGGCGAGCAGGGACTGCACCCGCTGCAGGGCGGCATCCTGGCGGCGCAGGACGGTCAGGTCAGCCTCGATGCGTCTCAGCTCGGCTTGGTCAGCGTTGCTGCCCTGCGGGCCGGCCAGGCCGCTGCGCAAGGCGGCGGTGCGGGCCAGTTCGGCCTGTTCGGCTGCCGTCGCCCGTTGGGAAAGCAGTTGCAGGCCCAGGCTGGCCAGCAGGGCGAACAGGGCCAGGCCCAGCAGGCCCTGGACCAGCTGGATCAGGCTGGGGCCACCATCAGGGAGGCGGCGACCCGCCAGATCGCCAGCGCCGGGCGGCAGCAGGTTGAGCTGACCGGAGGCCCGTTCATGGCGGTGGCCTGCAGGCCGCTGGTCGATGGCGGCCGGGGCACGGCGCAGGGGCAGGTCCAGGTCCAGGTGCAGGTGCAGGGACATGGCCGGCCTCAACGACCGTGGTCGCCCTCGGGCCGCAGGGCGGCGCCGATGGCACAGAAGTAGCGGGCCTGGGCGGACGCGTCGTCCTGCAGCCCGGGCACAGCCGAGAGGTCGACCCAGTCGGCCAGCTCGTAGGGCTGGACCGGCAGATAGACCAGGGACTGCAGATAGGCGAGGAAATCCGGCGCCGGGGCCGGGCCCACCAGCAGGCGGGTGATGCCCACGCGGCTGAAGAGGCGTTCGCAATGGTCCAGGCTGCGCTGCAGTTCCAGCACCACGCGGTCCCAGGCGGCATGGGCCGTCTCGTCCTGCGGCGGGGCCAGGGTGGCGTCGCGGCTGAGCTCGATGGCGCGCGAGAGCAGCAGCTCGCCGCCCACGGTGACCACCAGCCAGCTGCCGGCATCGGTGATGCCCAGCAGGGCCTGGGCGCGGCCGGGGCCCTCGGCCGCGGCGGCCGGCACATTCGCCGGAACGTTGGGCGGCCCGACCTCGGCCAGCTGGCTGAGGTTGCGCAGCGCGGTTTCGGGCAGGTCCAGGGCCTGCCAGGGCAGGCCGGCGTCTTCGCCTGCATGCATGAGTGGTTGCAGGGCCTGGGCCGGGGCGATGGCCGCCAGCAGGCTGCTGCGGCCGCGCGGACTGGTTTCGGGCGGGATCTCCAGCAGGTCGACGCCGGCATCCTCGACCGGAAAGTCCACCATGTCCTTGAGCTTCCAGCGCACCGCGTCGCGCCAGGCCTCGCGTGGCACCTCGGGCGCATCCAGGGGCAGGAGCTGGTACTGCTGGCGCTGCAGCAGGCCGATGCGGCGCTGGCCCCTCAGGTGCGGACGCAGCTGGTCCAGGCCACGGGCAGGGTCGGTCCAGTCGGTGCTGGCGGCCCAGCGCAGGGCCGGGCGTCCGTCTTCACGGCGCACCACATGGGCCGCATGGGCCAGGGCGCCGGTCGGGGCAATGGCGACCCAACCAGACGATTGACGATGGACCGACCAGGCGAACACGATGTTGTCTTCCTTCCTGGCTCGATCTTGGGGGCGCAGGACGCTGGCCGAAGGCGGAAAAAGCGCGATGATTCAGGCCAGCTGGGCGCACCGGCATGGCGGGCGCCCGCACCCAGGCTCATCAGCCGAGCTGGAACATGTCCACCGCCTCGCGCAGGCGGTCGGCGCGCTGGCGCAGCTCCTGGGCGGAGGCCGCGCCCTGCTCGGCCTGGTGGGCGTTCTGCTGGGTCATGTGCTCCAGCTCGCCCAGGCTGCCATTGAGCTGCTGCACGCCGGCGCTCTGCTCTGTGGTGGCGCGGGCGATCTGGGCGATGGTCTGGCAGACCTCGGCGATGGCCTGCTCGGTGGCGCTGACGCTCTGGCCGGCGCCGGCCACCAGGTCGGCGCCCTCGATGGCGCTGTGCTGCGAGGCCTCGATGAGCTGCTTGATCTCGCGGGCGGCCTGGGCCGAGCGCTGGGCCAGGTTGCGCACCTCGCCGGCCACCACGGCAAAGCCACGGCCCTGCTCGCCGGCCCGCGCGGCCTCCACGGCGGCGTTCAGGGCCAGGATGTTGGTCTGGAAGGCGATGCCGTCGATGACGCTGGTGATCTCGCCGATGCGGCCGGATGACTGGCGGATGTCCTGCAT
>JBJOKP010000318.1:0-4233 GCA_046046045.1 Pseudomonadota bacterium
GCTTCACGGCCAGGCCCAGGTCATCCGGCCGCGCAGCGAGCTGGCGACGCAGGTCGGCGAACTCGCGCGCCCGGGCATCGCCGGCCTTGCTCGGCAGGCGTTCCAGCACCTGCTGGTCGGAGGTGGGCAGGAAAGGGGCAGCGAGAGCGCTGGGCGGCAGCAGCCAGAGCAGGGCGCTGGACAAGACGGCGATGTTGGCCGCCCGGAGGCGTGATGGAAAGTCGGGTGGCATGGGATGGAGCGGGTCGACCTGACCCGGGCGCGGCATTGTCTCCGCTCGACGCGCACCGGCGTGGAGCTGCCCGGTGGCCAATCGGATCGACAGCGCTGGGTCGTGCCAGGCCGTCGAAAAAATCTTGCAAACGCTGTCAACCGGCCGTCGACAGGCGCCGTTAGGGCTAGGCGTATCGCTTTGATGAGTTGGCTCTGCCGGCATCCGCGGTGCGAGGCCCCAGTCCGGTTGCCGGTCGGGGTCAAGTAACACTCAACCCTTTCCCATTCGGAAGACACCATGACCAAGACCGTTGCCACTCTGATCGCCGCCCTGTTCGCCGCCTTCGCCCTGAACGCCCAAGCTGGTTCGCACGCTGCTGCTGCCGCCAGCGGCGCCGCTGCCCCCGCCAAGAAGGCCGAAGCCAAGGCCGAGAAGAAGGAAGAGAAGAAGGACGCCAAGGCTGCCGCCAAGCCCGCTTCCAAGTAATTAGCGTTGGCGTCGGGCGGTTCCGCCTGACGTCTTCTGCTGCCGACGGCCACCCAGTGGCTGTGCGGCATTCAAGGCCGACGTCTCCGACGTCGGCCTTGTCGTTTCCGGCGCTAGCACGTCTGCGCGTCGACCCATCCTGTCGGAACTGCCTGTGCACCCATCCAGTGCCGGATCGATCTTCTGATGGCTTGTGGCTTGAAATGAAATAAAAACCGCAAAGCGCGCAAAGTCATGCACCGATTTCGGCAAAAAGGCAACGAGATCGTCAGTTCTGTGCCCAGGCGCAACCAGTTCACGGAAAATTCGCACACTTGATGGCCGGGTAGACCCCTTGGCTGCGGGGGCAAAGTAGTCGCGCCGGAGCCGTGAAGTGAACAACCATGACGCATTGATCGAGAAGATCCTGGAACTTCCCGGTGTGGAACTCATGGGCGGGCAGACCGGAACCGCCCGGCTGGGCAGCGCGCTGGACCTCGACCTGGGCAAGACGGCCGACGAGGACGGGCGCTGGGATTTCCACGATTCCAGCTTTGCTCTTCGCAGTGGCCTGCAGGTGACCGAGCGGCAGGTGCCCGCCGATCTCTGCCGCAAGCTGTTCCCCGCTCGCCTGAAATTCACGAACTTTCGCTGATCCCGCAGCGAGGCTCCCGCGCCGCGAACTACCTGATCTAGACCGGTCTATCGCCTGCCTTGTACCGGTACGCTGGCACCGGCGTTGCGCGTGCCCTGCACTCCATTCGAGGCTACGAAGCGGACTACAGAGGATTACCCGGGTTCACGAATCTCCCTGGGCAACTCCCGGTATATTGGCTGGACGCGCCGCCTGGTGCTGCCAGCGGCGAGATTGAGTGAGATTGAATCTGCGGGTCGGGCGCCAGGGGTAAACCTTGTCACGCCGCGTGGGATTGAATCCATCTTGCAAAGGGCACGGCAAGTCCTCACATCCGGGGCATGTCCTCCCCCAATGGTTTTCCGATGGGCCATCTGGGCGGATTTGTGAAGGTTGGGCTCACTTGCACCGCCCCAGTGTCCGCCTTGCTGCCGGGCTGCTGGCAGGTTTCATTTCTGTACCGGATAGAGAACCACGATGAGCTTCCAAACATCGGGCATCCAGGACGACGACGATGAGGGCGCAGGCGCCGAGAAACTCGCCGCTCTGCTGAAGATTCGTAAGCTGATGGAGTTCTGGCGCATCACGCCGGCGGAGTTGCAGGAGGTGGCGGCTGCTGCGCCAGTGGCGCCGCCGGTTTTCCAACCTCAACCCTATCGATATCGCCACCCACGCACCCTGCTGGGCTGGGATGGCCAGGGTGCCCAGCCGGCGTGGTTGCGGCAGGCTTTGCTTCGGGAGGGCTATACCGTGGAGGAACTGCGCCGCTGTGCGCAGGACAACCCCGGCTTCTCTGACCCTGAGCGTGACCGTGAAGCCGAACTCGCCGTGGCCCAGCGTGCTGCCGAAGAGGCACAGGCACTGCTGCAGGCCGAATCAGCCGCGACCGCAGGCCAGTCGGCCTGAATCGCCTGCCCTGGCCTTGAGCCAGGCCGGGCCGGGTGGGGCGTGCGCGCTCGGCGCCGGCCCCCCTGCCGCCAGAGTCATGCCCAAGTCGGACCCGAATTCCTTGACCATCCTGCAGCGCTGGCTGACGGCCCTGTCGATCGCCTGGTGCGCGATCTGTCTCGCGACCGCACTGCTCTTCCTGCCCGGGGCCAGCCAGGCCTGGTGGGTGGAACTGCTGCGCTATGTCCCCTATCCCGCCTGGTTGCTGCCTGGCGTCTTGCTGCTGTCTGCGGGGGTGGTGCATCGGTGGCGATCGTCGTCAAGTCAAGGCCAGGTCGGGCTGATGGCGGCTGGCCTCAGCCTGGTCGCCGTGCTCGGCGGCGTCATGGGCCTGTCGCTTGGTCTAGGTGAACCCGGCCAGGGCCGGCTGCGGGTCATGAGCTACAACATCAAGGCCTATCTCGCGGCAGTGCAGGCTGACGATCTGGCCGGCATTGCCCGCGAGGTGGCCGATCACGATCCGGATGTGCTGATGCTGCAGGACGCCGATGACGAAGACCTGGAGGACGCCGGGATTCGCGACAAGCTCCAGGCCATGCTTCGTGGCCGTCAGGTCTTCCACCAGGGGCAATACGTGATCGCCAGCCGGCTGCCCCTGGAAGGCTGCACCCAAGGCCTCATCCCCTATGACGGCCGGCCGCATACCTATGCGCGTTGCACACTGGTGACGCCCGCCCGCCGGGTGGAGCTCTACAACGTCCACCTGCTGACGCCACGTGAAGGCCTCAATGCCGCCCGCCATGAGCGGCTCGCCGGCCTGGACGAATGGCGCGACAACGTCGCCAAGCGCCTGGCGCAGGCCCGCAAGTTGGCCACCGACATCGTGCTGCGCCAGCAGGCCAGCGGTCGTGCCTCGGTCATCCTGGCCGGTGACCTCAATGCCCCCGAGGCCTCGCCGGTGGTGCAGAGCCTGCTGTCCCAGGGCCTGCGCGATGCCTGGTCCAGCGGCGCAATTGGCTATGGATACACCCATGGCCATTCACTGCGGCCGCACATCTCCTTCCTGCGCATCGACCACATCCTGGTGAGCGAGGACCTGGGCGTGGCCCGCAGCTGGACCGGCGGTGACCAGGGCTCGGAGCACCGACCTGTCATCACCGACCTCTGGCTGGAACGCAGCCACTGAGCAGGGCGGGCGCCGTGCAGCGACCACCGGCCGGTGGTCAGCGGTCGTCGCCCTCGTCGACCGCATCGCCGGCGTCGCGATAGCGGCGCCAGCCGCCCAGGGCGCCCTGCATCAGGCTGAGCTGACCGGCAAAACGCGTGCAGGCCTGGCAGGCCGCCAGATGCAGGCGCAGGCGCAGGCGGGTGGGCCAGCGCAGGGGCTGGTCCTGATCCTGCAGCAGCAGGCCGGCTGCCTGCCGGCAATGCAGCCGCCAGGCCGGCCACAGGGGCGGCAGGGCCGCGGGGCTGGCAACCACCGTCCGCGACGTGTCCGGCCGGGGTGGCTGCGCAGGTGGTGTTGGGGCGCTCATGGGGTAGTGGCAAACCAGCGCTGTTGCAGGCAGTCCCGCAGACGCAGGCGGGCGCGGTGCAGCAGCACGAAGAGATTGGTCGAGCTGATGGCCAATTGCTTGCAGATCTCTGCGGTCTCCAGCTCGAGCCACTCGCGCATCATGAAGACCTGGCCCTGCAGGCCCGGCAGATGTTCGACGCAGGCATCCAGAACGGTCAGGAACTGGCGCTGGCCCAGGCTGGCCTCGGGCTGCCCCCAGGCCGGTGGCATCTCGCGCCAATGGCCATCGGCGGCAAAAAGCAGCTCGTCGATGTCCTCGTCATCCTCGGGCGAGAGCGACATCTCGCGGCCGTGGCGGCGGATCTGGTCGATCACCTTGTGCTTGAGGATGCCGGTGAGCCAGGTGCGCAGCTGCGACTGGCCGGCAAAACCCTGAGGCTTCTCCAGCGCCACCAGCAGCGTCTCGGACACGGCGTCCTCGGCCCAGGCCTCGTTGCGCAACTGCTTGAGCGCATA
>JBJOKP010000319.1:0-4233 GCA_046046045.1 Pseudomonadota bacterium
CTCACGGTACCGTGACCCGAGTCACCACAAATCCCTGCTGCACCAGCAGGCCGGGCAGGGCGGCAGGGCCGGTCATGTGCAGGGCGCCGACGGCGGCGAAGACGCGCCGGCCTTCGTCGCGGTGCAGGCGGGTGATGCCTGCGGCCAGGGCCGGGTTGCGCTCGTCGTTCAGGCGGGCGAGCTGGCGGCGTTCTTCCGGGGTGCTGGCGCACTGGCACCAGCTTTCGTAGCTGGCCAGGTCGTCCAGGCGGCCGGCTTCCCAGCTGCTGGCCAGGCGGCGCAGCACCTGGCGGGCGCTGCCGTCCTCCAGCTGGTCCAGCACCTCGTCGATCATGGCCGGGATGTCGGCCTCGTTCTCCGGGGCCAGGGCGGCCTGCTGGGACGCGATGCTTTCCAGCGAGACGATGGGCAGGCGGCGCTGGCGGGCCTGGGCCGCCAGGGCGATCTCCTGGCCATAACCGGGCTCCAGGCCGTCGGGCCGGCCGGCGAGTGAACTCAAGGCATAGGCCTGGGCCACGGCGGGTGCCTGGGCCAGCGGGCTGTCATGCAGGCACAGGCGCTGCAGCAAGGCTTTCATGCGCTGCTCGCGGCGCTGCCTGGCCTGCATCTCCTCGCGGCTGGATGCCGGCGGGCCAGCCTTGGCTTCCTTGCCCATGTCCAGCGCCGCCTCGGCCAGGGCCGGGTCGGTGGGGTCGAGCTCCAGGGCCAGGGTGTCGGCCGACTGCAGCGCCGCCTGGGTGCGCGGACCGGGGAAGAGCCAGGCCAGCTTGCCGACGTGGATGCTGCCGTAGAGGTAGGAGGTGTGGCCGCCCTGTTCCAGCCGCCACAACACGCCACGGTCGGTGGCGCTGCGGGCGGCGGCCTGCAGTTCGGCCGGGCTGGGCGGGGGTGGCCCGGCCGTGCAGGGCGGCTGGGCCGTGGCGCTGCCCGTAGCCAGCGCCAGGGCGATCAGCGGTGCAGGGCCTGGCCCCCGGTTCTGGCCTGAGGCACTGGGTCGGCCGCGGCCGGTGTCTTCGGCTGGCTCGAGGCGCAGGCGCCCGCCATCCTGAGTGAAGCGCATGCGGCCCAGCACGTCCATGCCCAGCAGGGGGGCGGAGAGGCGCGGCAACACGGCCACCTGCCATTGCGCCAGGCGCAGGCCACCGTCCAGCTCCAGGTCGGCGCGGGCGACCTCGCCGCTCACCACGCCGCCGGCGGTGTCGGAGCGCATGCCGCCCAGGCGCTCCAGCCCGGCTTCTTCGGCCAGGGAGCGGGGCAGGGTGGTGCGGGTGGCACCGGTGTCGACCAGGAAGTCCACCGCGATGCCGTTCACCTTGCCCGGCCAGTGGAAGTGGCCGTCCGGGCTGCGCTCCAGGGTGATGACGCCGCCCTGGTGGCTGAAGCGGCTCTCGCGCGCCTGGCGCTGCAGGCCCTGCACCGCCAGGAACAGCACCAGGCCGATCAGTCCCCACAGGGTGGCGAGCTTCCAGGTGCGGGGCAGGTCCTGCATGGGGTGGGCGGATAGTGAGAGGTCGAGCCGGGCGCGGGATCAGGCGGAGGCCGTGGCCGTGGCGGTGTCACGTTCGCCGGCCGCCAGCAGCGCCTGCAGGCAGTGTTCACCCACGCCGTAGAAGCGCTTGATCTCCTCCACCTGGGCCAGCACCTCGGCGCGGTGGGCCGGGCGGCGATGCACATGGCCTTCGGGCCGGGCGGTGGCCAGGATCATCTTGTTCTTGCTGGTGTGCTCCAGGGCGACGAACTCGAAGACCTGGGGCTCGTAGCCCTCGGCATCCAGCAGCAGGGCGCGCAGGCTGTCGGTCACCATCTCGGCCTGCTGGCCCAGGTGGATGCCGTGGCGCAGCATGGGCGCCAGCAGGGCCGGGCTCTTCATCTGCGGGCGCAGCTGCTTGTGGCAGCAGGGCGAACACACGATGAGGCGGGCACCGGCGCGCAGGCCCAGGTGGATGGCATGGTCGGTGGCCGTGTCGCAGGCATGCAGGGCGATCATGAGGTCCACCGGCGCGGGGTCGTAGTGCTGCACGTCGCCCGCGCTGAAGCTGAGGCCGGTGCAGCCATGGCGGCGCGCCGCGGCATTGCACAGGTCGACCAGGCCGCTGCGCAGTTCCACACCGATGACCTCGGCCGTGTGGCCACGCGCCAGCAGCCAGGCATGCATGGCGAAGGTGAGATAACCCTTGCCGCTGCCGAAGTCCAGCACGCGCACGTGACGCTGGCCGGCCTGTCCCTCGGCCTTGTCAAAGGCCGCGCCCACCACCTCCAGGAAGTGGTTGATCTGCTTCCACTTGCGCGCCATGGCCGGCACCAGGCGGGCCCGGCCGCTGGCGGGGTCGAGGGTGGTGAGGCCGAGGTCGACCCAGAACGGCAGGTCCAGGCTCAGCTCGCGGTGCTTGGGGCGGTCGTGGGTGGTGTTGCCCAGCGGCGTCGAGACCGGTTGCTCGGCGCTGCTCGTGCCGTTCGGTGTGGCCGAGGCCGTGGCGCCGGCAGCCAGCTCCGGCTTGCCCAGGCGCAGATGGCTCTTGTCCTTGCTGCCCTTGAGGCGGTGGCGGAACTCGGCCTCCTGCGTGGGCGCCTGCTCGCCGGGCGCGCCGATCTGCCAGACCGCATGGGCGCTGGCAAAGCCGCCTGCGCCGATCAGGCCGGCGAGTTCCTTGAGCGCCGCGGCCAGGCCCAGGTTCTTGGTGGTGTCGCGCCGGTCATAGCGCCAGACGAACTGCAGGGCCGTCTCGCCGCGCAGCGTGATGGGGCGCAGCAGCAGGCGCTCGAGCTGCAGGCTGGGGTCTTTCGGGTCCATGGCCGCCGGGCCGGACCACAGGGTGCAGCTGGCGCGCAGCAGCCTGCCTTCGCGCAGGGCCGCCCCCAGCAGGGCGAGGAAACGCTCGCGCGGGGCAAGGTCGTCCGCGGCCGGGGCGGCGGTGCTGGCAGGGATGAGGTCGGTGAACACGGGCAGGAGAGACCAGGGAAGCGGGACGTCGTGGATGGCCGATTGTCGATGGCCGGGGGGTCGTCCGGTGGTCGGCTGGTCATCGCCGGCTCAGGGTCGCAACCAGGGACGGGCGGGCCAGGCGCTTCCTACACTGGCCCGTCAGCCTTCAGCCGCCCCCTCATCCGTTTCTTCCGCCTGCCCATGAACGCCCCATCGCCAGCCCCAGACGCTATCGATCCGTCCCGCTCCGAGGCTGTGCAGGACGATGGCGCACCGCCCAGCCGGAGCCGGCGCCGCATGATGCTGCTGAGCCTGGGCGGCCTGGCCGGCGTGGGCGGCGTGGCCGGGGCCCTGGCGGTCGGCTGGGGCATGGGTGAGGTGGCACCCCGGCTACGACCGGACGGTGGCCTGGGCCTGCTGGATGGCGGCCAAGGGGGCATGAATGGTGGCGCCGGGGGACCGATCGCCCTGAACGGCTTCGTGCGCATCACGCCGGACCACCGCGTGCACGTGGTGCTGGCGCGTGCCGAGATGGGCCAGGGCGTGGCGACGGCGCTCGCTATGCTGCTGGCCGAAGAACTGGACGCCGACTGGTCGCAGGTCCTCACCGAGATGGCGCCCATCGACCCCATCTACAACAACCTCGCCACGGTGGTGGACGGCCTGCCATTCCATCCGGACGAACTGTCCGGCTGGCTGCCGCGCACCGCACGCCATCTGACCGAAAAGGCCATGCGCCAGATCGGCATCAACATGACCGGTGGTTCGTCCACGGTCAAGGACCTGTGGTTGCCCATGCGCCAGGCCGGCGCCTTGGCCCGTGCCCTGCTGCTGGAGGCGGCGGCGCGGCGCAGCGGCCTGCCACGCGAGCAGTTTCGCGCCGAAGGCGGCCGGGTCTTCCTGGGCGAGGGCCGCAGCCTGGGGTATGGCGACCTGGCCGAGGCCGCCGCCCGCCTGCCCTGGCCGGCCAGCCTGCCGGCCCTCAAGCCGCCGCGGGACTGGCGCTACATCGGCAAGGCCATGCCACGGCTGGACACCGTGGCCAAGAGCAGCGGCCAGACCGTGTTTGCCATCGACGTGCGGCCGCCCGGCATCGTCTATGCCGCCGTGCGCCTGACGCCCACCCTGGCCGGTGGGGTGGCCGACCTGCAGGCCGACAAGCTCAAGGCCATCCGCCCCGGCCTGCTGGCGGTGAAGGCCGTCGGTGGCGCCGGCGGCGGGGGTGACACCAGCCGGCCGGACCAGCGCTACGGCACCCCTGCTGGCGTGGCCGTGATCGCGCCCAGCTGGTGGCAGGCCCAGCAGGCCGT
>JBJOKP010000320.1:0-4232 GCA_046046045.1 Pseudomonadota bacterium
TCCAGCACGCCCTCGTTGCGCAGGCGGAACAGCGCCTCGCGCACCGGCGTGCGGCTCACGCCCAGGCGGGCCGCCACCTCGGCCTCGCTGAAGCGGTCGCCCGGCACCAGGCGGAAATCGTTCATCTCCCCCTTGAGCCGTTCGTAGACCTGGCCGGCCAGCTTGCCGCGGACCGCGGAGACTTCATCCGCCGCCGGGCCGATCAGGGCGGAAACGCCTTGTGGCGCCGGGGCGTTTTCAGGGGCGAGGGTCAGGGTCTTGGCCGCCGGGCCGGGCTTGCGCGTCATGGTGGCCATGTTAGCCAGCGTGGCCTGGCCAGGCGCGCGCGTCATGGCGCCGCGGCCGGCTCGGGGATCAGGCTCACATGGGCGGCCACCACGCGCCAGCCCAGCTCGGGAAGGCGCACCCAGGTCTGCTGCTGGCGGCCCACCAGGGCGCTGCCGGCACGGCGGAACTCGGTGCTGGTGGTGCCGAAGCCGCTGCCGAAGGTGGTGATGACCGTGTGCTGCAGGCTGCGCGCCAGACCGGCGGCCGAGCGGGCGCTGCGGAAGGCGCGGATGGCGGCGATGCCGTAGAGGTTCTCGCCGGTGCCGAACCGCACGGTGAAGTTGCTGGGCCAGAACAGGGCGTCCAGGTTCTCCACCTCGTTGCCCACCAGGGCGGCCTCGTAGCGCTCGAAGATGGCGCCGAGTTCGGCAAGGACCTCGGGGGCGTTGATCTGCATGGCAGGCTGTCCTGTAGAAGATGTCGCTCGGATCGACGCGGCGCGGCGGCTCACAGCGCCGCCACCGGTGCCTGCACCAGACCGCGGGCCTGCAGCGCGGCAGCCACGCGCAGCACCCGGTCCTCGCGCCAGGGCGCGGCGATGAGCTGCACGCCCATGGGCAGATGGGGCTGGGCCTCGTCCATGCCCCACACCGGCACGGTGCAGACCGGCAGGCCGATGCAGGAGATGGGTTGGGTCAGCAGGCCCAGGCTGGGACGGGCCGGCAGGCGCTGGCCGGGGTTGATCTCCAGCCATTCGCTGCCCAGGGGCGGTGCCACCACGGGGGTGGCGGGGGCAAGCAGCACATCCACCTCGGCAAACTGGGCCGCCACCTGGCGGGCGAACCAGTGGCGCACCCGGCGCGCCTGCTGTACCCAGGCCGCCGGCAGCAGGGCGCCAGCCAGGAAACGGTCGCGCGACAGGGGTTCGAAGTCGGCGGCTCGGCGCTTCAGGTCGCCCAGGTGCAGGTTGGCCCCCTCGGCATTGCTGATGAGAAAGGCCGCCGCGCGGGCCCGCGCCACCTCGGGCCAGAGCACCTGGCGATCGCTGGCACCCAGGGCCCGGGCCAGCTGGTCCACCGCCGCCCGCGCGGCCGGGCCGGCCATGTCGCGGAACCAGCCGCCCAGCACGCCGATGCGCAGACCCTGCACGCCCTCGCCCAGGGTGGGCAGCGTGGGCTCGACCGGCCGGGCCACGCAGCCGGCATCGGCCGGGTCGTGGCCCTGCATCAGGTCGTAGCTGAGGGCCAGGTCGGCCACATGGCGGGCGAAGGGGCCGAGGTGGTCCAGGCTGCCGACGAAGGGATAGGAGCCGTTGCGCGGCAGCCGCCCGAAGGTGGGCTTGAGGCCGAAGACGCCGCAGAGCGAGGACGGCACGCGGATGCTGCCGTTGGTGTCCGAGCCCAGGGCCAGCGGCACCTGGCCGGCGGCCACCGCCGCGCCCGAGCCGCCCGAGGAGCCACCGGCGCTGCGGTTGGCGTCATGCGGGTTGCGGCAGGCGCCGTAATGGCTGTTCTCGGTGGTGAAGCCGTAAGCGTATTCGTCCATGTTGAGCGCGCCCACCAGCACCGCGCCGGCCGCGCCCAGGCGCTGCAGCAGCGGGCCGTCGGCCGCCGCGGGCGGGCGCTCGCGCTCGATCCTGGACCCGGCGACCGTGGCCACCCCGGCGATGTCGAACAGGTTCTTCACCGCATAGGGCACGCCCAGCAGGGGCAGGGCCCGGGTGGCGGCATCGCCGGCGGCCAGGCGCTGGTCGATGGCGGCGGCCTCGGCGCGGGCCCGGGCGAAGCTGCGGTGGGTGAAGGCATTGACCCGCGCATCGGTGCAGGCGATGCGGGACAGCGCGGCCTCGGTGAGGGCGCGGGCACTCACCCGGCCCTGGCGCACCGCCTCGGCCATGGCCTGGGCGGAGCCGGCGAGCAGGCCGGCGGCTGCGCGCAGTTCGACTTCGGGCACGACGGGCTCGCCACCGCAGCCACTGCCCCAGCCACCGTCCCAGCCACCTGCAGGCGAGGCCTGACCCGTCGGGCCGGCCGGAACGGCCGGGGCAAAGCTGGTGCGGCGCATCAGGCTGGGCATCTCAGGCCTCCGGTCCCGATCCGCCGTCAGCCGGCGAGACGGGGATGAACTGTTCACCCGCCTCGTCCTCCGGGGCCAGGGGCAGACCCATGACCAGTTCGGCGAACTCGGCCGCCAGGCCGAAATAGCGCACCACGCCGGCATGGTGTTCGGCGGCGATGCCCAGGCCCAGCAGGGCCGCGGTCTGGTCGACATAGGCGGCCTGGACCTCCGCACGGGAGCGGGGCAGGCCGGTGGCAGCGGATGAAGTCATGGCAGTCGGCAGGACAGGTCTAAGGCGGGCGACGGGGGCCGGGACGCAGGTGTGAACGAGCGAAGCGAGGGCGCCTTCAGCCCGCAGCGACCGGGCGGCGCTGCGCCAGCCAGGCCCGCCAGCCGCCGTGGTGGCTGATGTCCTCGGCCTCATGCAAGGCGTGGGCCTCGCACAGAAAGCCGTGGACATGGCGGCCGTCTTCCAGCTCGATGCTGCCCAGCCCAAGCGGCGGCGGCACCAGGGCCAGAAAGCTGCCCACGGTGCGGCGCGGCAGGGCCCAGACCTCCAGCTCGATGGCCGCGCCGGACGGCTGCCCAGGGCAGCTCCCCACACGCTGCAGGCCGGGCTTGGGCGGCACCGTGCCCGGCAGGGCGTAGAGCCGGTAGGCCGGGGCGCTGCGGGTGCGCTGCAGCAGGCGGCCGCCGCGTTCGGTGAGCTGGCCGTTGAGCGGCAGGCCGCTGAGGTGGGCACCCACCACGGCGATGGGCAGCTCCTCCTCATGCGCTGGCCAGGGGTCTGCCGGCACCAGGCCGGGGCCGGCCAGCGGCCGGCCCTGCACCACGGCCTCCCAGGCCAGGCCGAAACGGGCCAGGGCCGCATCGCTCTGGCCCGGGCCGATGACGGTGACGCCAAAGGGCAGGCTGCCCACGGCCGAGCGGGCCAGTCCGGCCGGCAGGGCCAGGGCAGCCCAGCCCAGCAGGTTGACGAAGTTGGTGTAGCGACCCAGGCGGCTGTTGGCGGCCACGGGCGAGGCGGCCACGTCCTCGAAACGCGGATGGGTGGGGGCGGTGGGCACCATCAGCAGGTCGACCTGCTGCCACAGCGCCGCGGCCTCGCCCTGCAGCGCCCGCAGGCGGTACTGGGCCTCGAAGGTGGCGGTGGCGGTCTGGCCGATGGCGCGGGCGATGACCTGGCGCACGGTGGGATCGAAGGCCTCGGGCGCCCGCCGCAGCAGGTCCTTCACCGTGGCATGGCGCTCGGCCACCCAGGGGCCGTCATAGAGCAGTGCGGCCACGGCATCCAGCGTCGCCATGTCGATGGGCACCAGTTCGGCGCCGCTGGCGGCGGCCCAGCGCTGGGCCGAGGACCAGGCCGCCTCGTAGCCCAGGGCCACGTCCACGTCCGGCCGGGCCGGCACGCCGATGCGCAGCGGCCGGTGCGCCGGCAGGGCGGCCGGGCCGGGCGCCCAGGCGCTGTAGGCGTCGGCCGGGTCCGGTCCTTCCATCACCGCCATGATCCGCGCCGCCTCCCCCACCGTGTGGGCGAAGACCGAGACGCAGTCCAGCGTGCGGCAGGCCGGCAGCACGCCGGCGGTGCTGACCCGCCCGGGCGTGGGTTTCATGCCCACCAGGCCGTTGAAGCCGGCCGGCACGCGGCCCGAGCCGGCCGTGTCCGTGCCCAGTGCAAAAGCCACCTGGCCGCTGGCCACCGCCACCGCCGAGCCCGAGCTGGAGCCGCCGCTGATGCGGCTGGCATCGGCCACCGAGGCCGGCGCCCCAAACGGCGAGCGGGTGCCGACCAGGCCGGTGGCGAACTGGTCGAGATTGGTCTTGCCCAGCCACAGCGCTCCGGCATCCAGCAGGCGCTGCACCACGGTGGCGCTGCGCTCGGCCACCTGCGCGAAGCTGGGGCAGGC
>JBJOKP010000321.1:0-4228 GCA_046046045.1 Pseudomonadota bacterium
CTTTCCTGGGTGTATATGGCCTTTGGCCAGCTGCCGGTGATCGCCGGCCTGTTCTACGGCATCAAGCCCGCGGTGACGGCGCTGGTCGTGCACGCGGCCTGGCGCGTGGGCACACGGGCACTGAAGAACGCCTGGCTGTGGGCCATCGCGGCTGCCGCCTTCATGGCGATCTTTGCGCTGGCCCTGCCCTTCCCCCTCATCGTCTTCATCGCGGGGCTGACCGGCTACGCCGGCGCCCGGGTGGCACCAGACAGTTTCATGGCAGGCGGAGGGCATGGACCGGTGAAGTCGGGCGTTGGCCCGGCACTGATCGACGACGACACGCCCACACCGGCACACGCGCGATTTTCCTGGCGTCGCGCCGGGGCCGTGACCCTGGTCTTCGTGGCCTTGTGGGTCATGGCCCTGGGCACCCTGGCCACCTGCGACGGCTGGAGCGGCGTGCTCACGCAGATGGGCTGGTTCTTCACCAAGGCGGCCTGGCTGACCTTCGGGGGCGCGTATGCCGTGCTTCCCTACGTCCACCAGGGCGCGGTCGAGCATTTCCAGTGGCTCACCGCGCCGCAGATGATCGACGGCCTGGCCCTGGGCGAGACGACCCCCGGTCCGCTCATCATGGTGGTCGCCTTCGTCGGCTTCGTCGGTGGCTGGACGCAGGCCATCTTCGGCAGCGAGTCGCTCTTCCTTGCGGGTGCGGTCGCTGCCAGCGTGGTCACCTTCTTCACCTTCCTGCCGTCGTTCTTCTTCATCCTGCTGGGCGGGCCCTTCATCGAGTCGACCCATGGCCAGCCGGCCTTCACGGCCCCGCTGACGGGCATCACGGCCGCCGTGGTCGGGGTGATCGCCAACCTGGCGGTGTTCTTCGCCGGCCACGTGTTGTGGCCGCAGGGGTTCGCGGGGCCCTTCGATGGAGCAGCGGCCCTCATCGGCCTGGCCGCTGCTGCAGCGCTGTTCCGGTTCAAGCAGGGCGTGATTCCCGTCGTGCTGGGTTCAGGCATGGCCGGGCTGCTGTTCCAGATGAGTCGTGCCGCGCTGGCCGCCAACCCCTGAAGCTGCGCCCCGGGCCCGTCTGCCCCCGGCATTTCCAGCTGCGATGGGCCCGAACACCATCAATCTCACAAGGAAACGCCGGGCCGCCCCAGGTTTCCTTGACCCCCACGGGGGGCGGGCGGGGCGCAGCCCGGCCCTGGGGGCGCTCAGAGGCGCCAGACCCGCCCCCTCCACCCGCCCGACCAGCACCTGAGGTCGGTCTCACCCCTCCTCAGCGCCGAGGCAGCCACCTCGGTCAGGGCCTCCGCGGCAACGGTCACGGACAACCATCGGATTGCGCAACGCGCACTCGGCCACCTCACACCTGTCCAGGAAATCGACCCGCCGCAAGCGATGCGGCCTGGCTGGTTCGACAAGCGCATCCATGAGCGTGCGGGACTCGACACCTATACTCTGCCAGCATATTGAACGAGATGCCTGCCACCTGGCCCATTGCTGCCGAACACCCGATGCCCATTGTTTCCATCACCCACTCTTCGGCTGACCACTCGAAATATTTTTCCGAGATTGATCTGGCGCGATTGCGGGACATAGCGCAACTTGTGGTTCTCGGCGACCTGGATCCTGCCGAGCGAAGCAAGAAACTCGCCACGACGGAATATCTTGTCGGCTCCTGGGGGATGCCCCGCATGGATCGAGGGTTTCTGGACCACGCTCCGAAACTCAAAGCAGTGTGTTATGCAGCAGGCAGCGTCAAGAGTTTTGTCACACCCGATCTTTTTGCCAGAGGCGTTGTCGTGACATCGGCAGCGGCGGCCAATGCGATTCCGGTGGCTGAAGTCACCCTTGCCCTCATCATCCTGGCAAACAAGCATTGGTTCCAGGCCCAGTCCCGTTTGCGGCAGACTTGCCAGTGGAAGACTCCTGTGGCACCACCGGGCAATTTCCGAAGGCGAGTCGGATTGATCGGATATGGCGCGGTGGGCCGAAAGGTCCATGCACACCTGAAGCACATGGACATTGAAGTCCAGGTGCACGACCCCTTTCTGGACGATGCCGAACTTCTGGCTTGCGCCTGCCAGCCGCAGCGCGACCTGATCCGCATGGCTGCCGAGTGTGAGGTCATTTCCCTCCATGCTCCCAGTCTGCCCGGCAACCGGGGCATGCTGGGTGGAAGCTTCTTCAAGGCAATGCAGGACGGCGCCACCTTCATCAACACCTCCCGCGGTGCACTGTTGGATGAGGGCGCCTTGGTCACTGAATTGAAGCGCGGCCGAATCTACGCACATCTGGACGTCACCGACCCGGAACCCCCCAGGCACGACAGTGCGCTATGGAACCTGCCAAACTGCTTCATGACCCCACATATCTCGGGAAGTACCGGGCTCGAAGTCACAAGACTGGGCGCAGTCGCCATCGATGAGTGCCTGAGAATGATTTCAGGTCTGGCACCCCAATATGCCATCGACCCGGCCAGCCTGGAACGGAGCGCATGATCTCGATCTGCACGGCCTGCACGCCCTGGCTATCCCTGAAGGAATTGCTTCCGGTCATCTCGGCCGCCGGCTTCCAAGGAATCGAAATCGGCATCAAGAATCATGTCGCCGATCCGGCCATGCCCCCCGATTTCTGGAAGAACAACCATGCAGTCATCTCTTCCGAGGCCTTGCTGGCGGAACTTCCCGACCTGAACGATCAGATGGCTGAATCAGGAATCAAAATCGCCGCGCTGGGTAGTTATCACTTTGCCCATGAACTGGATGTGCATCGGCGTCTGGTGCGGATCGCCCAACAACTCGGCTGCTCGATCATCCGGGTCCTGATGCCTGGTCATTCGGTGCAACAGGGTTATGCCCATCAACTCGCCCAGCAGCGGAAACTCTGGCGGGAATTGGCAGATCTCGGCGCGGGAGAGGGGGTGAGGTTCTGCATTGAACTGCATGATCACAGCATCACGCCATCTGCTAGCGCGGCACTCCGCATCCTGGAGTCGCTACCGGAACAAGGCTGTGCCGTGATCCTGGATGCGGCCAACACGCTCCTAGAGGGCAATGAAGCCTTGCCCATGGTGCTCGACATGCTGGGTACCCGATTGGCCCATGTGCATGTCAAGCAGCGGAGTTTTCGCCGTCGCACCTCACCCCATCGCGCAACGATGGTGGACTTTCCGATATCACCACTTCATGAGCCAGGCGACATCGTCTGGACCGACATCGCCGCCTTGCTCAGGGCGCGTGACTATGCCGGCTGGTGGTCGGCTGAGGACTTCACCGCCTCCGTGGACTGGCGACTGAAGTTGCAGACCCAGGCAAGCTGGATGCGCGCCACCTTACTCGGCGATTCCACCCTGGGTTAAGCGCTGCCGCAGCGTCGGCTTCCGGCCGATGTGCGCAGGAGGCGTTCATCCCTGGTGCAGATGATCGGGCGCCGGTGCGGGTCGATCGCTTCAGGACCGGGGGTGAGCAAGGTTCAGAGCCGTTTGCCCGCCATCCTTGCGCGGAACAGGTCCACCAGGCGCAGCTGGCGGGAGCCGGGCACGAGCTGGAAGCCTTCACCCACGCCCAGGTGGCCGGGCTGGTCGACGGCCAGGTAGACACCGCAATTGGCCTCGCGTGCCATCAGCCGGGCGGCGCTGGGCATGCCCAGGGTGGCGGTGAACTTGCCGCAGGGGTACCGCGGCTCGGTCACCCGCAGCACGCAGCGGGCAAAGACCAGGCAGTCACCGATCCACAGGTCCTGCTCCAGCAGGCCGCTGAGGGTGAGGTTCTCGCCCAGGGCGCCATAGGGCAGGGGCTCGGCCTCCAGCTCGTCGAACAGGCTGACCTGCTCCAGCGCACGCATGCGGCGCCACCAGGGGTAGTGCTCGGCCGGGTAGGCGTAGACCGCCTTGGACAGGCCGCCGTGCACGCTGAGGTCGGCCTGCTCGTCGCCGGCCAGGCCGAAGGGCTGGACTGCCACGTCCCCGGCCACCGCCCGCTTGTAGATGGCCGACATGGCCGTGCGCTCGCCCACCTGGATGCGGCGCACCCGGCCGATGTTGACCGAGAGCACCCGGCCGACCAGGGGTTCACCTGCCACCCGGGCCGGAGCGCCGGCGCCCGTGCTGCGGCCAGCGCCCTGGCCGGGCTCGTCCCCCGCCTCGTCGCGATCGACGAAGAGGCTGGGCCGGCTGGTGCGGGTGCCCCTGGCCACCACCGCGTGGTGGTCGGATTCGTCCATCCAGCCGCCCGAGGGGCGG
>JBJOKP010000322.1:0-4226 GCA_046046045.1 Pseudomonadota bacterium
GCGGCCACACCCTGGCCGAGGTGCCGGCGCTGGCGAGCTTTGCGCGCGAGATCGAGGAGCGCCGCCAGCAGGCCCAGGCCAACAGCTATGGCGAGGCCGAGCGCTGGCAGGACTCCTTCGAGCTGCGCGCCGAGCCCGACCATGTCAGCCTCACCCTGCTGGTGCGCGGCGCCGCCCTGCCCGAGGGCAAGCGCCTGATGGTGATCGACGACATCAGCGACGTGGTGTCAGCCCAGCGCAGCGTGGCCTGGGCCGAGGTGGCGCGGCGCCTGGCCCATGAGATCAAGAACCCGCTCACGCCCATCCAGCTTTCGGCCGAGCGGCTGCAGCACAAGCTCGAGGCCAAGCTGGAGGGCACTGACGCCCAGATGCTGGTGCGTTCGGTAACCACCATCGTCTCGCAGGTGCAGGCGATGAAGCATCTGGTCAACGAGTTCCGCGACTATGCCCGCCTGCCCTCGGCCAGCCTGCAGTCGCTCGACCTCAATGCCCTGGTCGGCGAAGTGCTGACCCTCTACGCCGGCGCCCAGGAGGCCGGCCGGCTGGGCTGCGAGCTGGATGCCGACCTGCCGCGCATCGAGGGCGACCCCAGCCAGCTGCGCCAGGTCATCCACAACCTGGTGCAGAACGCGCTGGATGCCACCGGCGAGCAGCCGGACGGCCTGGTGAGGCTGCAGACCCTGGTGCTGCGCCAGCCCGACGGGGCGATCAGCGGCGTGCGCCTGCGCATCACCGACAACGGCCCGGGTTTTTCAGAAGGGGTGCTCAAGCGCGCCTTCGAGCCCTACGTCACCACCAAGTCGCGTGGTACCGGACTGGGTCTGGCAGTGGTCAAGAAAATCGTCGAGGAGCACGGCGCACGCGTTCAAGTGCGCAATGTGCAAGATATGCCCGGGTACACCGGCGCAGACTTGGGTGGGTCCGGGTCGACCGGTGCACAAGTTTCGATATCATTTTCTCGCTGGGTGTCCCGTCCCGAGACGGCCGCCGGGTTGTCCAACCTGCCGAGCCCCGAGGCTCCCCCTACGTGAGTGCAGTGCGAAGCTAATGGCCACCATCCTTGTCGTCGACGACGAAATGGGCATACGTGCCCTGCTGCAAGAAATCCTGACCGATGAAGGCCATACCGTCGAACTGGCGGAAAACGCCGGGCGCGCCCGCCAGGCTCGCGAGCGGGTGCGTCCCGATCTGGTATTGCTGGATATCTGGATGCCGGACGTTGACGGCATTACGCTGCTCAAGGAATGGAGCGCGAACGGTCAATTGAATATGCCGGTCATCATGATGTCCGGCCACGGCACCATCGATACCGCGGTGGAAGCCACCAAATTTGGCGCCCAGGCTTTCCTCGAGAAGCCCATCACCCTGCAGAAACTCCTGCGTGCCGTGGAGCAGGCCCTGGCCAAGCCGGTGCCGCGTCCGGCTGCACCGGCGCCCGCCCTTCCCACGCCGGTGGTGTACCAGCCCCAGCCGGTGCGCATAGAGCGCGACTACTCAGCCCACTTCGACTTCGCCCCGGCACCTGCCCCTGCCCCCATGCCAGTGCTGGAGACCTTGGGTGCAACCAACAGCGCACCGCGGGCCGAGCAGAGCTTCGGGCTCGACCGCCCCCTGCGCGAGGCCCGCGATGCTTTCGAGAAGGCCTACTTCGAGTTCCATCTGGCGCGCGAGAACGGCAGCATGACCCGTGTGGCCGAACGCACCGGCCTCGAGCGCACCCACCTCTATCGCAAGCTCAAGCAACTGGGCGTGGACCTCAGCCGCAACAAGCGCAACACGGTCTGAGCCACGACCGCCCTGTCATAAAGACGGCCCGTCGCGACGGGCCGTTTTGCTTCTGGACGATCTACGAAACCTCGCGAACGCACAAGACCCCTTACGCAAGGGTGCAGAACCATGCTATAGTCTCGCTCCTCGCAAGGCCAAGTAGCTCAGTTGGTAGAGCAGCGGATTGAAAATCCGCGTGTCGGTGGTTCGATTCCGCCCTTGGCCACCAAACACAGTCCGCAGTTCATGACCCCGCTTCATGGACGGGCAGCCCAAGACGGCGACCTCGATGAGGTCGCCGTTTTGCTTGGTGCGCACCGCTTTCGCGGTTCGTGCCGTGCCCATCCAATTGCTGGTCCGGACTTCAGCCCCTGGTCACCATGAGTTCCAGCCCGACGACCCCGGCGCGTGAATTGAGCCTGGACATCAGCGGGATGAGCTGTGCCTCCTGCGTGCGCAGGGTGGAGCGATCCCTCGCGGCCCAGCCCGGCGTGCGCTCGGTCAGCGTCAATCTGGCCACCGAACGTGCCACGCTGCAGACCGAGGCCGAGGTCAATGTCGATGCCCTGGCTCAGGCCGTGAGCCAGGCCGGCTTCGGCGTGAAGTGCCACGAGATCGATCTGCAGATCCAGGGCATGACCTGTGCCTCCTGCGTGGGGCGGGTCGAACGGGCCTTGCAGCGTCTGCCAGGGGTGGCCAGCGTCAGCGTCAACCTGGCGACCGAGCGGGCCCATGTCACGGGCTATGCGGAGCTTTCCCTGGCCACTGCGCTGGCGGCTGTGGACCGGGCCGGCTACGAAGCCCAGGCTGTCGCGGCGGGGCAGACGGTGGTGACCAGGGCGGCGCACCCGGAATGGTGGCCGGTCGCTGCGGCCCTGCTGCTGACCCTGCCCCTGGTGCTGCCCATGACCCTGGGCTGGACCGGTTGGCCGCTGATGCTGCCCGGCTGGCTGCAATGGCTGATCGCCACGCCCGTGCAGTTCGGCCTAGGGGGCCGCTTTTACAAGGCGGGCTGGAAAGCCCTGCGCGCCGGCGCCGGCAACATGGACCTGCTGGTGGCCCTGGGCACCAGTGCGGCCTATGGCCTGTCGGTGTACCTGCTGCTGAACCACGCGGGGCATGAGGGCATGCTTCATCTCTACTTCGAGGCCTCGGCCGCGGTCATCAGTCTGGTGCTGCTGGGCAAGTGGCTGGAAACCCGGGCCAAGCGCCAGACGGCCGATGCCATCCGCGCCCTGCAGGCCCTGCGGCCGACCATCGCGCGGGTACGTGTGGGCGGGCAGGAGGTCGAGGTGCCGGTGGAGCGTGTGGTGACCGGTGACCTGGTGATCGTGCGGCCCGGTGAGCGTTTGCCGGTGGATGGGCTGGTGAGCGAGGGCAGCAGCCATGTCGATGAATCCCTGCTCACCGGCGAGAGCCTGCCAGTGGCGCGCGGCGCGGGGGACCGGGTCATCGGCGGAGCCATCAATGGCGAGGGCCGGCTGGCGGTGCTGACCACCGCCGTGGGGGCGGAGACCACGCTGGCCCGCATCATCCGCCTGGTCGAATCGGCCCAGGCGGCCAAGGCGCCCATCCAGCGCATCGTCGATCGGGTCAGTGCCGTGTTCGTGCCGGCGGTGCTGGGGATCGCGGCGCTCACCTTCCTTGCCTGGTGGTGGCGGGGCCATGGCCTGGAGCCAGCCCTGGTGACCGCCGTCTCGGTGCTGGTCATCGCCTGCCCCTGTGCGCTGGGTCTGGCGACCCCCACGGCCATCATGGTGGGCACCGGCGCGGCGGCGCGCCGCGGGGTGCTCATCAAGGATGCCCAGGCCCTGGAGCGGGCCCATGCGGTGAGCCTGGTGGCCTTTGACAAGACCGGCACCCTGACCGAAGGCCGACCAGCCCTGGTGTGCTGCCAGCCGCTGGTGGACCTGACCCGCGATGAACTGCTGCGCCTGGCCGCCGGCCTGCAGCAGGGCAGCGAACATCCCCTGGCCAGGGCCGTGCTGGCGGCCGCGGCCGAGGGTGCCATCGCGCCCGCCATGGCCACCGACCTGCGCGCCCTACCGGGCCGTGGCATCGAGGGACGCATCGATGGCCACCTGCTGCAACTGGGCAGTCCACGCCTGGTGGAAGAAGCCGGCATCCGGCTGGCTGCGGCATCCAGCCTTGAGGGCGCGGCCAGTGTGGAGGGTGCCGTTGCAGCCACGGGGCGTTCCGCCCTGCAAGACCTTCAGCAGGCTCAGGAGGCCCAGGGCCGCACCGTGGCCTGGCTGCTCGATGCCTCGGCCCGCCCGCCGCGGGCCCTGGCCCTGTTCGCCTTTGGTGATCCAGTCAAGGCCAGTGCCGCAGAAGCGGTCGGCCGCCTGCAGGCCATGGGCCTGCGCACCCTGCTGCTGACCGGTGACAACGCCGGTGCGGCCCGCGCGGTGGCAGGTGTTCTTGGAATTGCCGAGGTCCGTGCCGGCCTGCTGCCCGAG
>JBJOKP010000323.1:0-4224 GCA_046046045.1 Pseudomonadota bacterium
CCGGGTCGCCCTTGTCCTCGCGGAAGATGATCTCCACCGCGCCCTTGGCGCCCATCACCGCGATCTCGGCATTGGGCCAGGCGAAGTTGACGTCGCCGCGCAGGTGCTTGGAGGCCATCACGTCATAGGCACCGCCATAGGCCTTGCGGGTGATGACGGTGACCTTGGGCACGGTGCACTCGGCGTAGGCATAGAGCAGCTTGGCGCCGTGCTTGATGATGCCGCCGTACTCCTGGCTGGTGCCGGGCATGAAGCCGGGCACGTCCACGAAGGTGATCACCGGGATGTTGAAGGCGTCGCAGAAGCGCACGAAGCGCGCGGCCTTGATGCTGCTCTTGATGTCCAGGCAGCCCGCGAGCACCAGCGGGTTGTTGGCCACGATGCCCACGGTCTGGCCTTCCATGCGGGCCATGCCGATGACGATGTTGGCGGCGTAGTCGGGCTGCAGCTCGAAGAAGTCGCCGTCGTCGACCGTCTTGGTGATCAGCTCCTTGATGTCGTAGGGCTTGTTGGGGTTGTCCGGCACCAGGGTGTCGAGCGAATGGTCCAGCCGGTTGGCCGGATCGCCCGCATAACGCACCGGCGGCTTCTCGCGGTTGTTGAGCGGCAGGTAGTTGAAGAAGCGGCGCAGCATCTGGATGGCTTCGATGTCGTTCTCGAAGGCCAGGTCGGCCACGCCGCTCTTGGTGGTGTGGGTGCCGGCGCCGCCAAGTTCCTCGGCGGTCACTTCCTCGTGCGTCACGGTCTTCACCACCTCGGGGCCGGTGACGAACATGTAGCTCGTGTCCTTCACCATGAAGATGAAGTCGGTCATCGAGGGCGAATAGACCGCGCCACCGGCGCAGGGGCCCATGATCATGCTGATCTGCGGGATCACGCCGCTGGCCATGACGTTGCGCTGGAAGACATCGGCATAGCCGCCGAGCGAGGCCACGCCCTCCTGGATGCGCGCGCCGCCCGAATCGTTCAGGCCGATGACCGGTGCGCCCACCTTCATGGCCTGGTCCATGACCTTGCAGATCTTCTCGGCGTGCGATTCGCTGAGCGCGCCGCCGAAGACGGTGAAGTCCTGGCTGAAGGCAAAGGCGAGGCGGCCGTTGATCATGCCGTAGCCGGTCACCACGCCGTCACCCGGGATCTTGTTGTCGGCCATGCCGAAGTCGACGCAGCGGTGCTCGACGAACATGTCCCATTCCTCGAAGGTGCCATCGTCGAAGAGCAGGTCCAGACGCTCACGCGCGGTGAGCTTGCCCTTGGCATGGTGGGCGTCGATGCGCTTCTGGCCACCGCCCAGGCGGGCTGCGGCGCGCTTCTTCTCGAGCTGTTCGATGATGTCGTGCATGGAAATCTCCGGGTGGGAGCGTCAGGGGATGGTGAAATGAGGGAAGAGGCCGGACTAGGCCGCCGGGTGGGTGCTGAAGCGGCCGAGCAGGTCACGGGCTGCCGCCGAAGCCGGCACGCGGCCGGCCGAGACCGCGCGGCTGGTCTCGGCCAGGACCTGCTGCACGGCGGGGTGATGGGAGAAGCGATGGCGCAGCTCGGCATGGATGTGATCCCACATCCATGCCAGGGCCTGCTGGCTGCGGCGCTGATCGAAGCGGCCATTGGCCTGCTGCAGGCCGCGGAAGCGGCTCACCGCCGCCCAGAAGCGGTCGATGCCGTCGCTCTTGAGGGCGCTGATCTGCAGCACCTCTGGGTGCCACAGGCTCTCGTCATGATGGGCATGTTCGGGCCTGCCGTGCATGCCCAGCAGGCGCAGCGAGGAGGTGATCTGGGCCTGGGCCCGCATGGCAGCCACGGCGTCGATGTCGG
Source organism: Pseudomonadota bacterium (assembly GCA_046046045.1). GTDB lineage: Bacteria > Pseudomonadota > Gammaproteobacteria > Burkholderiales > Burkholderiaceae_C > Sphaerotilus. The sequence continues at coordinate 1,813 of JBJOKP010000323.1, forward strand.
CCTTGTTGATGACCACCAGGTCGGCCAGCTCCATCACGCCCTTCTTGATGGCCTGCAGGTCGTCGCCGGCATTGGGCAGCTGCAGCAGGGCATACATGTCGGTCATGTTGGCCACGGCCGTTTCGCTCTGGCCCACGCCCACGGTCTCGACGATGACCACGTCATAGCCCGCGGCCTCGCAGACCAGCATGGATTCACGCGTCTTCTCGGCCACGCCGCCCAGGGTGCCGCTGCTGGGGCTGGGGCGGATGTAGGCCTTCGGATGGACCGAGAGCAGTTCCATGCGGGTCTTGTCGCCCAGGATGGAGCCGCCCGAGACGGTGGACGATGGGTCGATGGCCAGCACCGCCACGCGGTGGCCGCGCGCGATGAGGTGCAGGCCCAGGGCCTCGATGAAGGTGGACTTGCCCACGCCCGGCACGCCCGAGATGCCCAGGCGGAAGGAGGCCCCCGTGTGCGCCAGCAGCCCGGTCAGCAGGGCATCGGCGCGCAGGCGGTGCTCGGCCCGGGTCGATTCCAGCAGAGTGATGGCCTTGGCCATGGCACGGCGCTGGGCCGGGCCGTCGCCGCCCAGCACGCCCTGCAGCAGGGCCTGGTCCGCGGGGTTCATGAGGCTCATGGCGTCACCGCCCGCGGATCGTCGATGGGATCGAAGCGCACCAGGCCCGGGATGGCGGGCGGGTTGCGCCAGGCCGGCGGCGCCTCGGCCGTGGCCCAGTATTCGTCGATGCCGATGATGAGGCCGTCATCCACCTTGAAGAAGGAGGTGGCGTAATACACGGCAGGCGCGTGGTCCACCCGCACCAGGGACATGACGCGGCCGTCCTCCAGCCGTTCACATTCGATCAGGCGGATGCTCCAGCCTTCCGGGTAACGGCGCTGGGCCTCGACAAAGGCCGCGGCCGTCTCGAAGCGTTCGCCGCTGGTCCACCAGTGGGCCTGCATGTCGGTGCGCATCAGGCGCTGGGCGGCGTCCCAGTCGCGCGCCTGGAAGGCATGCCACATGTCGCGCACCGTGCGCACGCTGGGCCACAGCGGCTGGCGCACGTAGTCGATGTCCCACTCGCCCTCGCCGATGGCGACGAAGCCGTGGCGCAGATAGAAGCGGTTGGCCGCGCTCTGCTTCAGGGCCATCAGTTCCACCGGCACCTGCTGGCGGTCGGCCTCGGCGCAGATCCACTGCAGCAGGCGGTGGCCGATGCCACGGCGTTGCCAGGCCGTATCGAGGTAGAGGTGGTTGAGCCGCAGGGCATGGGGGGTGATCTTGAGCACCATGAAGCCGACCCTGGCCGCTGCCTCGCCCTCACCGCCACCTTCACCGCCGGCCTCACCTGCAGCCAGGTGCAGGATGTGGTGGGTGTGGGCCGGGTCGAAGCTTTCGGCCAGGCGCTCGCGGGCGCGCTGCTCGTCATAACGTCCCAGGCGCTCCAGGCTCTCGCGCATGGCGCGCAGGCGCAGGGCGAGCAGGTCCTCGAAGTCCTCGGCACGGGCTGGCAGCAAGGCCAGCCCGGTGGACGCGGGCAGGGTCAGGCTCACGGCGAACCGGGTGCGGGAAATAGGAGCGGGAAGAGGGAACCGGAAGCAGGAACGCGGGGATCAGGCGGCCGACTTCTGCGCCTGGAGCTGGATCTGCTCCAGCACCGTCTTGGCCGAGGCCGGAATGGGCGTGCCCGGGCCGAAGATGCCCTTCACGCCGGCGTCGTAGAGATAGCCGTAGTCCTGCTGCGGAATCACGCCGCCGACGAAGACGATGATGTCGTCCGCGCCCTGGTCCTTCAAGGCCTGGATGATGGCCGGCACCAGGGTCTTGTGGCCGGCAGCCAGCGTGCTCACGCCCACGGCATGCACGTCGTTCTCGATGGCCTGGCGGGCACATTCCTCGGGGGTCTGGAACAGCGGGCCCATGTCCACGTCGAAGCCCAGGTCGGCATAGGCCGTGGCCACCACCTTGGCGCCGCGGTCGTGACCGTCCTGGCCCAGCTTGGCGATCATCACGCGCGGGCGGCGGCCCTGGGCCTCAGCAAAGGCGGCGATCTCGCCCTGCAGCTTTTCCCAGCCTTCGGCGCTGTCATAGGCCGCGGCATAGACGCCGGTGACCTTCTGGATGTCGGCGCGGTGGCGGCCGTAGACCGATTCCAGCGCGTCGCTCACCTCGCCCACCGTGGCACGCAGGCGGATGGCCTTGATGCTGAGGTCCAGCAGGTTGCCCTGGCCACTCCTGGCGGCATCGGTCAGCGCGGCGAGTGCCGCGGCGACGGCCGCGCTGTCGCGGCTGGCCTTGATCTGCCTGAGGCGTTCGATCTGGCCTTCGCGCACCTTGACGTTGTCGACTTCCAGGATGTCGATGGCATCCTGCGTCTTGAGCTTGTACTTGTTGACGCCAACGATGACGTCCTTGCCCGAGTCAATGCG
>JBJOKP010000324.1:0-4211 GCA_046046045.1 Pseudomonadota bacterium
GGATCTTATCTGCCGGCCCAGGGGCGACCTTGTCGCCGCCACGGGCGGCGTACCGACGAAAAAAAGCCCGAGGCGCAAACCTCGGGCTTGAATCCACCGTTTGGAGGGTGGAGGAGACAACTTGCGGGAGCAAACCGCTCAACCTGGATACCAGTTTAAGAGGCTTCATGTTGCAGTGCAACCAAGCCCGGGCGGCGCCCAGCCGCCAGGCCGGCCCTGCGGCGCCCGGGCGGCACAATCCGCGGCGTCGGTGGTGAGGTCTGTGGAGCCCAGTTTGACGCTGCAGTGCAGCAATTTCGTGGGATTTCCGGCGAATTGCCATCGGGAAACGCGTGGCTGGCGGGTGCGGCGGTGCCTGCGCGCACCCTGGCCTCGCAGAAATACGTAAGCGAAGCAGCAGACGAGGAGTTCGCGATGGAATGCACGATCCACTGGCTGGCCGGCACGGGCATGGCCTTTGCCGCCGAAACCGGCAGTGGCCACCTGATCACCATGGACGGTGCGCCCGAGGGCGGTGGCCGCAACCTGGCGCCGCGGCCCATGGAGACCCTGCTGGCCGGCGCGGGCGCCTGCACGGCCTATGACGTGGTGCTCATCCTGCAACGTGGCCGGCATGCCATCACCGGCTGCACGCTGGGCGTGAATGCCGAGCGGGCCACGACGGACCCCAAGGTCTTCACCAAGATCGAGCTGCACTTCGAGCTGACCGGCAAGGACCTGCCCGAGGCGGCGGTGCAGCGCGCGGTGCAACTCTCCATGGAGAAATACTGCTCGGCCACCGCCATGCTGGGCCGCACGGCCGAGATCACCCACCGGGTGACGATCAAGCCGGCGGCCTGAACTGGTGGCTGAATGAACCCCTAGTCGGCTCAGATCCGGTGGGCCGCGGTGGTCATCACCTTGGCCGCCAGCCGCATCAGGCCGCGCAGCGGCAGGGGCGGGCGGCGGCCGCCAAGGTTCTCGGCATTCACGGCATGGCGCACCTCGTCCTCGCGCATCTGCGTGACGATGGCGCGTGAATCGCCGTCATGCGAGGGCAGGCGTTCGAGGTGGCCGTCGAGGTGGCGTTCCACCTGGCGCTCGGTCTCGATGACAAAGCCCAGGCTGGCGCGGTCACCCCCCACCTTGCCGGCCACCAGGCCGATGCCGAAGGCGCCGGCATACCAGAGCGGGTTGAGCAGCGAGGGGCGTGAGCCCAGTTCCTTCATGCGCTGCTCGGTCCAGGCCAGGTGATCGGTCTCTTCCTCGGCGGCCTGCAGGAAGTGCTCGCGCAGACCGGCGTCCTTGGTCGCCAGGGCCTGGGCGTGATAAAGCGCCTGGGCACAGACCTCGCCCACATGGTTCACGCGCATCAGGGCGCCGGCCAGGCGGCGCTCGCGTTCATCAAGTGCCTGGGACGGTAGGGCCGCGGCCGCATCGTCTGCCGCCGGCAACACGGCACGCGGCGTGGGGCGCGAGGCGCGATGCTGGCCCCACACCGTGCGCAGACCCATCTCCATGCTGCTGAGCATGAAGTCCAGCGGGCTGAGGCGCTGGCTGGCGGCCGAAGGCGACGCGGCTGGCATCGGGCTGGCAGTGGGCGACATGGGGCTGGACATCGAGGGCTCCGGGCGATGCAAGGTGGAGGGGCCGCCCATGACGTGGCGGCGCATGGGGCGAATGCGGGCGACTGAAATTGTCTGCCGCCGAGCTTATCCGCACCACCCTGGCTGACGTGGCCGCGGGAAGGCTGGCCCGGCCCATCGCGCGGCCCAGCCACCACGGGCCTTGATGCGCATCAGACGTCCGGCCGGTCAGCATGGTTTGCCGGTCAGGTGAATGGGCCTTCGGCCTGCTTGCCTAGGCAAGTCAGGGGGCGCCAGGTGGCGCGGCGTCAGCTGACCTTGATCAAACAAGCCAGGCGGCGAGCCCTTGTCCAAGCAAGCTCATGCACTGCCCGCATCTTGAAAGCAGCCCTTGCCGGCGGGGTGACTTCGAAAGCGGCGGGCAAGGCTGGCCGGGGTGGCCTGGCCCTGGTGCTGGGCGTGCGACCGGCCCGTCATGCACACCTGAGGCTGGATAGGGTGTGGGGTGTGGTCGAGCCAGCTCCGAGTTCATCCCCAGAAGACGGGCCAAACTGGAAATCGACTGTGTCGTCGAGAGGGCATGAGGCCGCACCACCACCCCGCGCCAGGGGTGGTCGTTGGTGTGGTGCATAGGCCTATAACTAGGGCTTACCCGTATGGTTGAGAATGGCCTTCTCTCCTATTTCGCCCCGTCCTGATGGGCTGAAATGCCTTGTTGCAATGGGGCAACGAAAACAACCCTCATGGGGTCACAGCACCTTGGCAACGGCAAACGGCGTCTGCTGAAATGCGGGCACCTTCCGACGAGGAAGTGGCTCAGGACACACCAGCCTTCATCGATTGAGGCAGTCCGGGCTCCGTTCAACCTAGGAGAAATGCATGAAGAAATCGCTGATCGCTCTGGCCGTTCTGGCTGCCTCGGGTGCCGCTTCGGCCCAGTCGTCGGTGACCCTGTTCGGTATCGTTGATGCCGCCTACGGTTCCGTGAAGGCCAATGGCGTGACCGTGAACGGCATGTCCAACTCGGGCATCAACTCCAGCCGCCTGGGCGTGCGTGGCACGGAAGATCTGGGCGGCGGCATGTCGGCTGGCTTCCACCTGGAAGGCGCCCTGGCCAATGACAACGGCACCCCTGCCGGCCTGAATTTCCAGCGCCGTTCCACCATCAGCGTGATGGGTGGCTTTGGTGAACTGCGTCTGGGTCGCGACTACACCCCGACCTTCTGGAACCTGACGGTCTATGACCCGTTCGGCACCAACGGCGTGGCTCAATCGCGCACGCCTTCGATGATCGCCGCCGCTGGCCTGACGGGTAACACCACCAACGCCGTGCGCGCCAACAACAGCATCGGCTACTTCCTGCCGGGCAATCTGGGTGGCATCAATGGTCAGGTGATGTATGCCAAGGGCGAGACCGCCGGCAACAGCAACAGCGACTATTTCGGCTTCCGCGTCGGCTACACCCAGGGCCCGATCTCGGCTCACGTCGCCAACGGCAAGACCAAGGGTGTCACCTCGGCTACCGAAGTGAAGTACACCAACTTCGCCGGTTCGTATGACCTGGGCATGGTCAAACTGATGGCCGTGTTCGCCACCGAGAAGAACGGTGCTGGCGACAAGCTGAAGGGCACCGAATTCGGCGCTGTGGCTCCGGTCGGCGCTGGTGAAGTTCGCTTCGCCATGAACACCTACAAGCTCGATGGCACGCCCAACAAGGCCAACCAGCTGGGCTTGGGCTATGTCCACAACCTGAGCAAGCGCACTGCCGCTTACGTTCAGTACGCCAGCATCAGCAACAAGGGTGCTGCCACCCTGGCCGTGTCCAACAACGGTCTGAGCGCTGGTGCTGCCGCTGCCGGTGGCAAGTCCACCGGCTACGAAGTGGGCGTGCGCCACTCGTTCTGATCGAGGACGGCCGGCCTGCCTGCAGGCCGGCTACACTTCGACACAGATTCCGGGCGCGAGCCCGGTGCAGACCCCGGCCCCGGCCGGGGTTTGTGTTTTTGTGAGGCGGCATTTTTTTTCATGCCGCCGGCCGCTTGGCTTCGTTATCCATCCAGTTTCACAGGCTCGCCCCATGTCCATGAACAGGCCATCGGGGATCACTCGACGATGACCACGTACCGGACCACGACGGACATGCGCCTGGGTCAGCCCACGCCCATGCCCTCTTTGACCATGGGGCTCTCGCGCCTTGTGCAGCTGGCCTGCATGTCGGCGCTGGTGCTGCTGACGGGTTGTGCCGCACTGCGGCCTGCGGACGGGACAGCCGGCGTCGAGGTTGGCTCGGTGGCTGGGGCGGATGAGGCGGCCGCGCCGGAGGCGCTGCCCAGGGCGGCCCTCTGGGCGGGCCATCGCTGGACTGAACAAGGTATTCCCGGCAAGCGATCGACCCAGTACCAGCTCGCCGAACTGGGAGGGCGGCCCTGCCTGCATGCCCGTTCCGACGCTTCGGCCAGCATGCTGCGGCGCAAGCTGGCCGTCGATCCCACCCAGCTGGGCAAGGTGAACTTCAGCTGGCGGGTGCCAGCACTGATTGCCGATGCCGATCTCACGCAGCGGGACGGCGAAGATTCTCCGGTGCGGGTGGTGCTGGCCTTCGACGGCAACCACGACGAGCTTGATCTGCGCACCCGCACCATGTTC
>JBJOKP010000325.1:0-4209 GCA_046046045.1 Pseudomonadota bacterium
GCTCCAGCAAGCTCCAGGGGGGCAGCATGGTGGGCGTGTTCGTCATGGGCGGCATCTCGGCCCTCATCGTCGGGCCCTGCGTGGCCGCGCCGCTGGCCGGTGCGCTGGTCTACATCAGCCAGACGCACGATGTGCTCATCGGCGGCGTCGCCCTCTTCTCGCTGGCCTGCGGCATGAGCGTGCCGCTGCTGCTGGTGGGCATCTCGGCCGGCTCGCTGCTGCCGCGTGCCGGCGTGTGGATGGAGAACGTCAAGCGTTTCTTCGGCGCCCTGCTCATCGCTGTGGCGATCTGGATGGTCACCCCCGTGCTGCCGACCTGGGCCGCCATGGGCCTGTGGGGCGCGCTGCTGCTGGTGGGGGCGACCTATCTGCACGTGTTCGACCGCCTGGCCGACAACGCCAGCGGCTGGCAGCGTCTGGCCAAGGGCCTGGGCGTGGTGCTGGCCCTGGGCGGCGCGGCCCAGGTGGTGGGCGCGCTCTCGGGCGGGCACGACGTGCTGCAACCGCTCGGCCACCTGGCCCAGCGCGGCGGCGCGGGCGCGGGTGGCAACGCGACGGCGGCGGCCGAAGGCCTGAAGTTCCAGCGCGTGAAGAGCGTGGCCGAGCTGGACGCCATCGTCGCCACGGCCGGCAAGCCGGTGATGCTGGACTTCTACGCCGACTGGTGCGTGTCGTGCAAGGAGATGGAGCGCTTCACCTTCAGGGATGAACGGGTGCGCGCCCGCCTGGCCGGCGCCATGGTGCTGCAGGCCGATGTCACCGCCAACAACGACGACGACAAGGCCCTGCTCAAGCGCTTCAACCTCTTCGGCCCGCCGGGCATCGTGTTCTACGACGGCCGCGGCCAGCTGCTGACCAGCCCGCGCGTCATCGGCTACCAGGACGGCGATGCCTTCCTGGCCAGCCTGGGCAGTGCCGGCATCTGAGCTGCGCCGCAGCGGCCCCGGCCGCACGCGCCCCGACCGCCTGGCCTGCACCACCATCCGCTGGAAAAGACCCCTGGAAGCAGCCCAGTGAAGCTGCTTGCAAGCTCGGCGGGGTGTGATCATGTGTCCGAGGTGCCACAGATCGACAACCCGTCCGGCCGGCGCCGATCACCCAAGAGTCCAGCAAAGACCGTCATGACCACCCAAGTTCACACCATCCCTACCTGCGACCTGTGCGACCAGTTCAAGACCGACACCTCGGGGCGCTTTCGCGTGCTGCCGCCGGTCTTCCGTGATTTCGGCGGCGTGGCCGAATTTGCCGGCCAGGTGGTGACCGTCAAATGCCACGAGGACAACACCGAAGTGAAGGCCCTGGTGGAAAGCGCCGGTCACGGCCGCGTGCTGGTGGTCGACGGCGGCGGCTCGCTGCGCCGCGCCCTGCTGGGCGGCAACCTGGGCGCTGCAGCCGCCAGGAACGGCTGGGCCGGCGTGGTGATCGACGGCTGCGTGCGCGACGTGGCCGAACTCAGGCTCTGCCACGTGGGCATCAAGGCACTGGCCGCCATGCCGCTGCCGACCGACCGGCGCGGCCAGGGTCAGCGCGAGGTGGACGTGTTCATCCAGGGTGTGCCGGTGCGCCAGGGCGACTGGCTGTACGCCGATGCCGACGGCATCGTGGTGCTGGACGAAGAGGCCAGCTGATCGCGCCAGGCGCCGCCGCGGCCGCCGCTGCAGCGCGCTTCAGAGCTTCTGGTTCAGCGCAGGACTTCCAGCAGGCGGTCCAGCCCGCCGCTGTTGATCCCCACCATGGCCCGCTCGCGCACCGCCGGTTTGGCATGGAACGCCACCGACAGGCCGGCCACGCCCATCATGGGCAGGTCGTTGGCGCCGTCGCCCACCGCGATGGCCTGTGACGGTGCGATGCCCAGCGCGGCGCAGTTCTCCAGCAGCTTGCGGCGCTTCTCCTCGCCGTCGCAGATGTCGCCCCAGGGCTGGTCGACCAGGCGGCCAGTGAGCTGGCCGGCCTCGATCTCCAGCACATTGCTGCGCGCGTCGTCCATCTGCAGCCGAGCCTTGAGGCGGTCGGTGAAATACGTGAAGCCGCCCGAGACGATGAGCGTGGCCAGCCCGGCGGCGCGGCAGGCCTGCACCAGGGCCTCGGCGCCAGGGTTGAGCGCCAGGTGCTGGTTCCACACCGCGTCGAGCGCGCTCACCGGCACACCCTTGAGCAGGGCGACGCGGCGGCGCAGGCTGTCCTTGTAGTCGCTGATCTCGCCGCGCATGGCGGCCTGGGTGATGGCGGCCACCTCGTCCCTGCGGCCGGCGGCGGCGGCGATCTCGTCCACGCACTCGATGTTGATCAGCGTCGAGTCCATGTCGAAGGCGATCAGCTTGTAGTCGGCCAGGCGCAGCGGCGCCTGGATGCCACGCACGACCAGCCCGGGGGCGAATTCATGATGAGCGGCGGACGGGAGGGCGGTGGCAGGCGGGCAGGTGGCGACGGTCATGTGCGGGATTCTACCGAGCGGCCCCGGCGCTATGCTGCACTGCAACCAGGGTGATCCCGGTCGGCTGGATCAGGCCTGCACCTGGAAGGAATTCATTGCCGCGCTCAGCCGCGTCGCCTGGCCGCGAAGCCCGGGCAACAGCCGCTATGCTCGGCCGCCAGACTGACGACCCGACCATTGCCCATGCGCCTGCTCCAGTACAAGGATCTTGATCTCAAACGTGTCAAGCCGGCCTTTGCCAAGGTGCGTGCCGCCATCGAGGCCGACGACTTCAGGAGTCCCGACGTCAAGAAGCTGCATGTCGGTGGCTACTACCGCGCCAAGCTCGACCACAGCAACCGGCTGCTGCTGCAGTTCGCCCGCCATGGCAACGAGACGGTGTGCCTGGCGCTGGAGGTGATTGCCAATCACGCCTACGACAAGTCGCGTTTCCTGCGCGGTGCACTGGTGGACGAGGCCAGGATCGAGGTCGAACCCGAGGTCGGGCCTACAGCGTCGGATGCCGAGGCCCTGTCGCTGCGCTGGCTGCACACCACCCGCACCGAGTTCGAGCTGCTGGACAAGCCCATCGTCTTCGACGATGCGCAGGAAGCCGTGCGCCGTGTGCCGGCACCTCTCGTCGTGGTGGGCTCGGCCGGCTCGGGCAAGACCGCCGTCACGCTGACCAAGCTGCGCGAGGCGCCCGGCCAGGTGCTCTACGTCACCCAGTCGGCCTACCTGGCGCAGTCGGCCCGTGCGCTGTACGACGCGCACGGCTACGAGAACACCGAGCAGGAGGCGCAGTTCCTGAGTTACCGCGAGTTCCTGGAAACCCTGCGGGTGCCGACCGGGCGCGAGGTGAGCTTCAACGCCTTCCGGGGCTGGTTCGACCGCCACCGGGCGGCGGCCAGGGCGCTGGGTGATCTGGATGCCCACGCCTTGTTCGAGGAGTTTCGTGGCGTCATCGGTGCGCAGGCGAGCGGCCCGCTCAGCCTGGCGGACTATCTGGCGCTGGGCCCGCGCCAGAGCCTGCTCGCCCCGGCGGCGCGCGAGGCGGCCCATGGCCTGTTCGGTCGTTACCGGCAGTGGCTGGCCGACACGGCGCAGTTCGATCTCAACCTCGTCGCGCATGAGTGGCGGCCCCTGGCCCAGCCGGTCCACGACTTCGTCGTCATCGACGAGGTGCAGGATCTCACCGCCGTGCAGCTCGCCCTGGTGCTGGCCTGCCTGAAGACGCCGGGCCAGTTCCTGCTGTGTGGCGACTCCAACCAGATCGTGCACCCCAACTTCTTCAGCTGGGCGGCCGTCAAGACCTTGTTCTGGCAGGGCCTGGCGGGTGAAGCGGCGCAGCGCCAGCCGCTGCAGCTGCTGCAGGCCAACTTCCGCAACACGCAGGCCGTGACCGGGCTGGCCAACACCCTGCTCAAGATCAAGCATGCCCGCTTCGGCTCGATCGACCGCGAGAGCAACTTCCTGGTGCGCAGCACGTCCGTCGAACCCGGCGAGGTGCTGCTCGTGCCGGCGCGCGAGGCGGCCATCCGGCAGATCGACGCCACCACCCGCGCCTCGGCCCGCCACGCCGTGATCGTGCTGCGTGACGAGGACAAGGCCGCCGCCAAGGCCCAGTTCCACACGCCGCTGGTGTTCTCGGTGCACGAGGCCAAGGGGCTGGAGTACCCGCACGTCGTGCTGGTGGGCCTGGTGTCCGGGCAGCGTGCGGCGTACGCCGAAGTCTGCGACGGGGTCTCGGCCCAGGATCTGGCGGGCGACGAGCTGGCCTACCGGCGTGCCAGGGA
>JBJOKP010000326.1:0-4208 GCA_046046045.1 Pseudomonadota bacterium
GGTGAGCCAGGTCGAGGACGAATAGGTGTAGCCGGCCTGCTCGAGCAGCGGATAGATGTCCTCGGAGAAGAGGTGCTTGAAGTGCGGGATGCGCAGGCCGCTCATCTCCACGCCATAGAGCTTGCGTACGATGTCGTGGCACTTGACGATCTCCTCCATCTTCTCCTCGGCGCTGATCCAGCGGAACTTGCGGCCGGGGTTGAGGATCTCGTTGTCGGGGTGCGACCAGGTGTGGTTCATCAGCTCATGGCCCTGCTCCAGCACCATGGCGTGCTGACGCGGGAACTGGTCCACCCAGTGGCCCACGGCGGCGAAACTGGCCTTGAGCTGGTGCTCGCCCAGCATGGTCAGCACCGAGGGGATGTCTTCCACGTCCTCGGGATAGTCGCAGTCGAAGGAGAGCGTGAAGCAGGCCTTCTTGTCGCCCCACAGCTGCTTGCCGCGGTTGCCGGCATAGATGGTGCGCACCAGCATCTTGGGTGCGCCAAAGGTCAACAGACCCACCAGGGGCAGGTTGTGGTTGCGGATCGAGATCCAGCGGTAGAGGCCGTCGGGCAGCGTCATGGTCATGGCATCAGGCTCCAGGGCTCATGGCGGCAAGCGCCAGGCGGGCGTTGTTCATCCAGTTGTGGGTATCGATGATCTTGCGGCGGGCCGCCACGCCCATGCGGGCGCGGCCGTCCGGGTCGGCCAGCAGGCGGGACAGGCAGTCGGCCAGGTGGGCCGTGTCCTGGCGGCGGAAGATGTAGCCCTCGACGCCGTCGTCCACGGCATCGAGCAGGGGGCCGTAGTCCGGCCCCAGCACCGGCACACCCATGGCCATGTATTCGAAGATCTTCATGGGCGAGCCGTAGAGGTTGGAGTCCGGCATCACCCCCACGGCAAAGCGGGCCACATAGGGCGCCAGCTCGGCATGGGCAATTCGGCCAGGCATGAGCACGCGGTCCTGCAGGCCCAGTTCGGCGATGCGGGCCTCGATGTTCTGGCGCATGGGGCCGTCGCCGATCAGCAGCAGGCGCGCCTGGGGAAACTTCGGCGCCACGGCCAGAAAGGCATCCACCAGCAGGCCCAGGCCATGCCAGGGATAGAAGCCGCCGACAAACCCCACCAGGGCGGCGTCGGGTCCTTCGGGCAGAGGGGTCTTCGCGGGGCGGGCCAGGGCGGCCACCGGGTCGAACACGGCCGGGTCGGCGGCATTGGGCACGACCTCGATGCGATCGGCCGGCACGCCGAACTCGCGCACCAGTTCATCCCTGAGGTAGCTGGACACCGCCATGAGCCGGGTCGCACGGCGGAACAGCAGGCCGTCGCAGAAGCGCGCCAGGGGCTTGAGCAGGGCCGAACGCTTGCGCACCAGCGGCGAGAGCGAGGTGTAGTTCACCTCCAGCACCAGGGGCACGCCGCGCAGCCTGGCAACCAGCAGGCCGGCCAGGGCGAAGATGGCATAGCGCTCGTAGATGCCGCCCAGCTTGACGCGGCTGCTCAGGCGCCAGCCATCCCAGAAAGCCTTGAGGTTGTAGCCCAGCTCCAGCAGCTCGAACACCAGTTCGGGCAGCTCGCGGCTCTTGGCCTTGGCACCGGCCGGCGCGGGAGCCGCGGGCTTGGGCGTGCCGCGCACATGTTCGATGAACTCGCCCACGGGCGAGACCATGTGCACGGCATGACCGTGTTTCTCCATGCCCAGCACGATCTGGCCGATGTGCACGGCTTCAACACCGGTGGCCCGGGTGCGATGGAAATAGGCGATGTTCATGGGGTGGAAGGCGATGGGGCCGGGAACTGCACCTGCCGCTCAGGCGGCGGGTGGTGCCGGCTTCAGGCCCAGCAGGGCGCTGACCGTGACGCAGCGCAGGCCGCTGGCCTGGGCCTGCCGGATCAGGGCGTCGGTGGTGGCAGCGCTGTGGGGCATCTTGTCGTGCAGCAGCACGATGTCCCCCGCGGCCAGGGGCCGGGCGTCGAAGTGCTGCAGGACGCTCGCGGCATTATGGGCAGCGTAGTCTTCGGGGTCGCGGCTCCAGTGGACCACCCGGATGCCCCTCGTGATGCAGTACTGCAAAACCTTGCCGTTCAGCACGCCTTTTGGTGGCCGCAGCAGGTGGGGCACCATCCAGGGCCGGCCGGCCTCATCACGCAGGGCAAAGGCCTGGTCCAGCTCGGCCGCTATGGCCGGCCCGCCGATGTGGGCGAACTCGGCATGGCTCATGGAATGGTTGGCGATCTCGTGGCCCTCATGGCGCAAGCGGGCCGCCAGGGCGGGCTGGGCGGCCAGGCGTTCACCCACGCAGAAGAAGCTGGCCTGCACGCCGTGGCGGGCCAGCACATCCAGCACCGCGGGGGTGACCTCGGGATGGGGGCCGTCGTCGAAGGTGAGGGCGATGGCCGGCTGGCGCGGCGAGCCCTTCACGCTCACCCAGGGCGCGAGCACGGTCTGGCGCACCCACTGGTTGAGGCCGCTCATGCGCCCGCTCCGCGCGGGCCGGAGATCGCGCCGGGGAGCGGGCGCAGCGCCTGCAGCAGCTCCACATGGCGGCGCGCCTCGGAGCGCCAGGACATGTGGGCCACCGAGGCCCGCACCTGGGCCGGCTCGTATTGCCCGGCAACCACGCCCTGCTTGGTCTGGCTCAGGGCCTGAGCCAGGGCCGGCGCATCACCCACCGGCACCAGCAGACCGTTGCGTTCATTGAGCAGCAGCGGCGTGCCACCCACGGCCGTGGAGACCACCGGGATGCCAGTGGCCAGGGCCTCGATCACCACATTGGGCGTGCCCTCGCGGTAGCTGGGCAGGCAGAAGACATCGGCGCCACGCAGCCACTGCGGCACTTCGGCATGGGCCACCTCGCCGGCGAAGTGCACCCGCCCAGCCAGGCCGAGTTGCTGCACCTGGGCCTCGAGTGCGGCGCGCTCCGGCCCGCCGCCGATCAGCACGGTGTGGAAGTCCAGCCGACCCGCGGCCTGCAGCTGGCCGACCGACTCGACCAGCACCGGCAAGCCCTTTTCCACCGAAAGCCGGGCCAGGCAGACCAGCACCCGCGCCTCGCGCGGCAGGCCCAGGCGCTCGCGCAGCAGCGAGGCCCCGTCGGGCCGGAAGCGGTCGAGGTCGATGCCATTGACTGCCGCACTCACCCGCGCCGGGTCGGCGCCCAGCTCGATCATGCGGTCGGCCAGGGCCGGGCTCACGGCCGAGACATGGGCGGCCTGCTTCAGCGCGGCACGCACCTGGCCCTGCTTGAAGCGCTGGCTGGCGTAGACATTGATGTCCGTGCCCAGGGCGGTGAGCATCAGCGGTGCGCCCAGGGCGCGCGCGACCTTGGCGGCGGCCACGCCGTCGGGGTAGACGAAGCGGCCGTTGACCAGGTCCACCGGCCGGCGCGCATGCAGGCGACGCGCCACCGGCAGGGCCGCCTGGGCCTCCAGCCAGGGCTGGATGACGCCGCTGACCTTGGGCAGCATGGGATAGCGCACGTAGTGCACGGGCACACCGTCCACCACCGTGTCGCGGTCGAAGCCCACGTAACGCGCCCAATCCGGCCGGGCACGCACGGCGGCGATGTCCGGCGCCCAGGGAATGGGGCAGATCAGCTCGACCTCGGCGAACTCCTGCAGCGCCGCCAGGAACTCGCTGGTGAAGGGCGCCCTCACCCTCTCGCGCGGGGTGCGGAAGAGGCTGGTGAGGACGAGGATGTGGGGGCGGGGTCCGGGCAGGGTCATGGGTTCAGACCGTCCGCGTCTGGGGCGTGGGGCTGGGGGCGGGCGCGGCAGCCGCCGGCCTGGTCGTGGGCCAGCCCACGTCGGCGGCACGGGCGCCGCGGTAGAGGCGCAGGTAGTCCTGGATGGCGCGGGCCTGGGAGAAGTCCTCGCGCACCCGGGCCTGGCCAGCCGCGCCCAGGCGGGCGCGCAGGGCGGCATCTCCGGCCAGCCTGAGCATGGCGGCGGCCATGGCGGCCGGGTCGCGCGCCGGCACCAGCAGGCCGCTGGCTTCGTGCCGCACCACCTCGGGGTTGCCGCCCACGGCCGTGGCCACCACTGGCAGGGCGGTGGCCATGGCTTCCAGCAGCGTGAGGTTCATGCCTTCGTCGATGGACGACAGCATGTAGACATCCAGGGCCGAGAGCACACGCTCGCCATCAGCCACCTCGCCCAGCAGGCTCACCTTGCGAGCCAGCCCCAGGGCATCGACATGTTCGCGGATGGCCGGACCGGTGGGACCG
>JBJOKP010000327.1:0-4199 GCA_046046045.1 Pseudomonadota bacterium
ATCGGTGCGGGCCACCTCGCCCTGCAGGTCCAGGGCAAAGGCCAGGTGGCAGGACTCGGGGTCCAGCGTCTCGAGCGGCGGCACGGTCTCGGTCAGGCAGCGCATCTGCGTGACCTCGCCCAGGCCATCGACATAACGCAGCAGGGTCAGCGGGTCCATGCCGTTGCGGAAGATCTCGGTGCCGAAGCGCACGTCCAGGTGCCAGCCGCTGCCGGTTTCATGGGCATCCTCGTGCGGGGCCGCCACCGCCTCCGCGCCGTCGGCCTCCTCGGCCGAGCTGCCCATGGCGGCATGCAGGCGCTCGGTCAGGGCGGCACGGCGCGCCTGGCTCTCGGGCGAGCTGCTGCGGCCGCTCAGGGCCTCGGTGTCGGTGGCATGGGCGGCGGCATGGCTGATGAGGGCCTGGATCTCGTCCTTGCTCTCCAGCAGCAGGGTGCCCAGGCGGGCGTCCAGCCGCAGCTGGCCTTCGCGCAGCCGGTCCAGCAGGGTCTCGACATGGTGGGTGAACTCGACCACGCCATCCAGGCCGAACAGGCCGGCCGAGCCCTTCACCGTGTGGGCGCAGCGGAACAGCGCGCCCAGCAGTTCCAGGTCGCCAGGCCGCTCCTCCAGCTCGAGCAGCAGTTGCTCGAAGCTGGCCAGCTGTTCCTCGGCCTCGCTGACGAAATGGGGCAGGGTCTCGGCCACGAAGGCGAGGTCGATGTCCTGAGTGCGTTTCTTCTTCATCACCATCGCGGGCTCCCGCTCGGGTTGCTGGGGCTGTTGGAGGCTGGGGGGCGTCAGTCGGGCTCAATCAGCGGGGCCGGGGCGGACCGGCCGCTTCCATCCGTCGCCGCAATCTGCCGGTTCAATCGGCCAGGACGGTGGCCGCAGCACGGTGGCAGCTCAACCAGTCGGCCAGGCCGAGATCGGCCAGGGCCTGGGCCAGGGTGTCGCTCACGCCGCCGAACTGCCAGTCGCGCCCCTGGGCCTGCAGGCTGGCCTCGGTGGCCAGCAGCAGCTGCACGCCCGAGCCGTCCACCTCGAAGACCTCGCCGGCCTCCAGGCGCAGCGCGGCGGGGGCGGCGGGCAGCCCGGCCAGCCACTGGCGCAGGGCGGCGTGGGTGTCGGCGGCGCTGTAGATGCTGAATTCACCCGGCAGGGTGAAGACGCTCGGATCGGCGGCGGTGTCCATGGCGGTCTGCGCCTCAGGGCAGCACGAGCTTGGAGACGGCGTCCAGCAGCACCGGCGGGCTGAAGGGCTTGGTGATCCAGGCCTTCGCGCCGGCGTCCTTGCCGGCCTGCTTCTTGGCGGCACTGTCCTCGGTGGTCAGCATGATCACCGGGGTGAACTTGTAGCGCGGGTGCTTCTTGAGTTCGGCGACGAAGTCGAAGCCGTTCATGCCTGGCATGTTGACGTCGCTGAGCACCAGGTTGATCTTGCGGCCGTCCAGCTTGGCCAGGCCCTGGGCGCCGTCGCTGGCCTCGATGACCTCATAGCCGGCACGGCTGAGGGCGGTGTTGACGATCTGGCGCAGGGAGGATGAGTCGTCCACGACGAGGATGGTCTTGCTCATGGGGTGACCTCTCTAGCAATCAGAAGAACTCGACGCTGGACTGCACCGGCTGGGCTGCACCGGCCGGCGCGGCGGCGCCCTGGCCGGCATCGGCCCGGGCCGAGTGCTGTTCGTGCGTGGTGTAGCCGGCCTCGAGCAGGGCCAGCCACTGGCCGCTGTCGGGCAGATGACCCTGGGCGGCGGACTGGCGCAGCTGCTCGGCCGAGGCCGTCATGGACTGGCTGATCTGGTCGAGGATCTGAAGCACGCGGTCGGCGAACTGGAAGCTCACCATCAGGCCCTCGATGCCGTCGCGCACCATGTCGCTGCGCTGCACCAGTTCGGCGGCGCGCTGGTTGAGCTCGTCCACCGTGGTGTTGACCCGGGTGATGACGGTGCTGATGGTCTTCTCGGACTGGCCCAGGATGGCCTGGTCCTCGCGCACCTGGGTGGTGGCGCGGTTGAGGGTCTCGTGCACCTGCTCGCTGAACTCGCGCACCTGGTCGCCGATGCGCTTGCCGGTGTCGCCCGAGGCGGCGGACAGCCGCCGCACCTCGGCCGCCACCACGGCAAAGCCCCGCCCGGCCTGGCCGGCGCGGGCTGCCTCGATGGTGGCGTTGAGCGAGAGCAGATTGGTCTGGCGCGCCAGGCCGGCCACGTCTTCGGCCATGTCCGACAGGCCGGTGGAGACCTTGTCCAGCGACCGCACGGTGGTGAGGATCTGGTCGCGCGAGCTGACGAAGCTGTCGAAGTGTTTGACCAGGCCGCGCAGCTCCACCTCGCATTCGGCCAGCATGCCGGCGCGTTCATCGCCGTGGGCGGCATTGGCGTCGGCGGGCGGGTGGGCGATCTCGTCCAACTGCTGGACGATCTGGGTGAAGTGGCTCAGCACCTGGTCGGTGGCCTCGCGCATCTGGCCCTGCACCGTCTGGATGTGGTGGGACCAGAGCCGGGTGGCCTCGTCGACCAGGGCCACGGTCTGCTGGGTGGCGGCTTCGGGCGCGGCGGGCTGGCCGCGCGGATCGGCCGAACCGCGCAGGGCCAGCCGGACCAGGGCCCGAGGCAGGCCGCTGGCCTGCAGGGCCAGCAGGCTGGCCAGCAGCCAGGGGCTCCAGGCCGGCCCACGCAGCATGGACCAGCTCCAGGCACAGAAAAGTGTGGCCGCGATGCCCGTGTCGAGGCCGAGGCGGGCGTATGCGGGGCGGCGGGGCGCGGGCTCGGTATTGTTCATGGGACCTGTGGCGGCTGCGTGAATGCATCCGCTGCGAGCAGTGTCCCGTCGCTATCGGCCGGCCGAAGCTGGAATCAAGGCTGCCCTTGCCCCCCTGATCCCGCCGGCTCGGTCCGCCCCAGGGAGGGGCTTGATCCGGGTTTGACCTGGATCAGGTTCGGCTGGTGGCGCGGCGCCAGAGCGCCAGCACGGCCAGGGTCAGGCCCATGACGCCGAAGGACACCACCGTGGTCACCGTGCCCAGGGCGTAGATCACCGGGGTGGTGACGGTGGTGGTCAGGCCCTGCAGTTCCAGCGGCAGGGTGTTGAGGTCGCCCAGGGCCTGGGAGGAGCGGGCGATCTCGTCCCAGCTCAGGGTGAAGCCGAACATGGCCACGCCCACCAGGCTGGGGCCGATGAGGGGCAGCACCACATGCCGCAGGCTCTGCCAGGGGCTGGCGCCCAGGTCGCGCGCGGCCTCCTCGTAGGCCGGGTTGAAGCGGTTGAAGACCGCGAACATGATGAGCAGGCCGAAGGGCAGGGTCCAGGTCAGCTGCGCGCCCAGGCCCGAGGTGTAGAGGCCCAGCAGGCTGGTGTAGCCCTCGGCCAGGTCGGGGGCGTGGGCCTCCAGCCAGGCCTTCACCAGCCCGTCGCCCAGGCGGAACATCAGGCCTATGCCCAGCGAGACGATGATGCTGGGCATGATCAGGCTGGCGACGACCACATAGAAGAGGGCGCTTCCGCCCGGCAGCTTCTTGCGGTAGGCCAGGCCAGCCAGCAGGGCGAAGCTGACGGTGCACAGCATGACCACGCTGCCCAGTCCCAGGGAGCGCCGGAAGGCCGCGCCGATGTCCACCGTGCCTATGCCCTCCCACAGCTTGGCGAACCAGTGCAGCGAGACGCCGCGCAGCGGAAAGGTCAGCCCACCCTCGGGCCCCTGGAAGCTCAGCACGAAGATGGCCAACATCGGGCCATAGAGGAACAGCACGAAGGCGGCGAAGAACAGCGCCAGCAGCCAGAAGCTGGCCGGGCGACGCGAGCGGCGGGTGGCCAAGCTCAAAGCTCCTTGCGCAGGTCGACGAGACGCATCAGGGCCACGATCATCAGCAGCACGACGGCCAGCAGCACCACGGCATTGGCCGCTGCGGCCGGGAACTGCAGCACCCCCGCCTGGGTCTGGATGACCTTGCCCACCGAGGCGATCTGCTGGCCGCCCATCACGCCCACGGTGACGAAGTCGCCCATCACCAGGGCGACGACGAAGATGGAGCCGATGACGATGCCGGTCTTGCACAGCGGCAGCACCACGTGCAGCACGGTCTGCCAGGGCCTGGCGCCGGCGTCGCGGGCGGCCTCGATGAGCGAGCGGTCGATGCGCATCATCGAGTTGAAGATGGGCACGATCATGAACATGGTGTACAGGTGCACGAAGGCCAGCACCACCGAGAAGCGCG
>JBJOKP010000328.1:0-4198 GCA_046046045.1 Pseudomonadota bacterium
GCGGCTGCCTGGATGCGCTCCAGCGATTCACGCCGGCGCTTGAAGGCCTTGCGGCGATCACGCAGCTGCGCGTCGATCTGGGCCGAGGCCGCGCGATTCCACAGGTCGATCTCGCTGCTGGCGTTCTCGAACACCACGCGCAGGCGCGACATCAACATGCGGCGGAACTGTTCGAGGAAACGCGCCTGGGCCAGGCGCATGGCCTGGCTGATGCCCAGGTACTGGGTGTAGTTCTTCTCGATGAGTTCGAGATCCTGGCGGAAGCGCAGCAGGTCGGGCGCAGCCGCCGGCACCAGGCTGAAGCCGTATTCGGTGTTGAGGCGGGTGTAGCTGGCGGCCAGCATCTCGCGCATTTCATGGCTGCGCTTCTGCGCCTCGTCCAGCATGCGGCGCAGCTCGACGAAGAGCTGGGCGAAGGACTTCTTGGCACCCAGCTTGAGCAGGGAATCGCGGATGGCGCCGATCATGGCGTCCACATGGGTGCGCAGGGGCTCGCCGGAGACACAGACCAGGGCGTCCTTCAAGGCGCGGTTGTGGACCGTGCGCAGGGCCTGGAGCTGGGTGGTGCACTGCTCGAACTCGGTGGTCTCGTTGCTGACCCGCTGCAGCAGCATCTGCACCTTGCTGGAGTTCTTGCCCCGCAGGCCGCGCAGCTCGATCAGCTGTTCGGCCACCTGCCGGCGCAGGTCGGTGATCATGCGGGTGGTCTGGTGCTCGACCTTGTCGAGCGCCTGCAGGCACATCAGCTCGAAGACCTCGCGGCGCTGCGGCAGCAGGTGTTCGGCCAGGGCGTGCTCCAGCGCCAGCAGGCGGCTGGTCTCCAGCAGGGCGGTGTTGCTGGTGACCCGCGCCTCCAGGGCCTGGCGGGCCGAGATCGGGAAGATGCGCTCGGCCGGCAGGTCCAGGATGCGGGCCACGCCCGCACATTGCGAGGCGATCTGGGCTTCGGTCTGGGCGGCGCTGGAAAGCGGATCGACCAGAGCGTCGATCTTGTTCAGCACGACGTAGCGCGTGAGGGCCTGGGCGGCGAGGTGGTCGCGCCAGATCTCCAGGTCGCTCTTGGTCACGCCGGTGTCGGCGCCCAGCACGAAGACGGCCACATGGGCTGTGGGCAGCAGGCCCACGGTGAGTTCGGGCTCGGCACCGATGGCGTTCAGGCCCGGGGTGTCGATGACCACCAGCCCGCGCTTGAGCAGCGGGTGGGGCACGTTGATCAAGGCATGGCGCCAACGCGGGATCTCGACCTGGCCATCGGCCTCCACCGGCGGGTTGTCAGCCGGGTGTTCGTCGCTCCAGAAGCCCAGGGCGCGGGCATCGTCGACGCTGGCGCGGCGGGTATCCATCACCGCGGTCAGTGCCGAGGCAAAGGATTCGTGATCCCCCACGGTCACGGTCTGGCGATGCCAGGCCTTGCGCTGCTTGCGCAGTTCCCCCAGCGATGCACCATCCAGGCGGGTCTCGATGGGCAGCAGAGACAGGCCGGCGGGCTCGTCCGGATCCCAGGCCAGTTCGACCGGGCACATGGTGGTGCGGCCCGGCGTGGCCGGCATGATGCGGCGGCCGGCATCGGCAAAGAAGATGGCGTTGATGAGCTCGGACTTGCCGCGGGAGAACTCGGCGACGAAGGCCAGCACCAGCTTTTCACCACCCAGACGGCGGCGCAGTCCTTCGACCAGTTCACCGGCGCCGTCATCGCTGAGGCGATGGTCGCCCATGAAGCGAAGCAGGTCGCGCAGCCGGTCGTCGAGCACGCTGCGCCAGCGGCCCAGGGCATCGAGGCTGCGGACAAAGGGCTCGTGGATCGGGGGGGTCAGGGGCTCGGACATCTCGGGTCCCACACAAGTGGCAGGCGGAATTCATGGTACTGCAAGCCCACCGGCACTCCGGGGGGTCTGCGCAAGCATGACGCCCAAGTTTGCGGCGACCCGACAGTCAAACCGGGTGGGAAACGGTCCCTTGTCACGCCACCGATCAAATCGGCAGGGCCAGGCGCCCCTCGCCTCGGGGCTGCCACAAAGTCACGGGTCGGGCCGTGCCGCCGTCAGCGGTGCTGGCAGCTGGCACAGAAATAGGTGGCGCGCTGGCCCTGCACGAGCCGGCGGATGCCGGCTCCGCAACGGCCGCAGGGCTGGCCCTCGCGGTCGTAGACCGCCGCCATGTGCTGGAAGCCGCCGTCCATGCCGTGAGGGTTGTGGAAGTCCTTCAGGGTGGAGCCGCCCAGGGCGAGCGCCCGCCCCAGGGTCTGACGTATGGCCTGGGCCAGGCGTTCGCAGCGCGCCAAGGAGAGCCGGCCGGCAGGCGCCCGCGGGTCTATGCCCGCCTCGAACAAGGCTTCGGAACAATAGATGTTGCCCACGCCCACGACCACATCCCCGGCCAGCAGAGCCTGCTTGACCGCCACCCGGCGACCGGCAAAGCCGGCCTTGAGCACTGCGGCGCTGAAGCCCCGCGACAGCGGCTCCACCCCCAGGCGGGCGAGCAGGTCCCGCGTCGGTGGCTGATCCACGTCCGGCGACCAGACCACGGCGCCGAAGCGGCGCGGATCGGTGAGCCGCAGCAGGCCGCGGCTGGTGAGCAGTTCGACATGGTCATGCGGGCTGGCTGACCCCAGATCAGGCCCGAAGCGCAGCGACCCCGACATGCCCAGATGCATGAGCAGGCCCGGGCCCGGCGGCGCCCAGCGCAGCGGGCGGTCGCTCGCCTGGGCCTGTTCGACCTGTTCGGCCACGGGCAGCCAGAGGTATTTGCCGCGGCGGCACGGCCGGCCGAGCCACTTGCCCACCAGGGCGCCGGCCTCGCAGCCCAGGGGCCAGCGCAGGGGCTTGCCCAACCGTACCGCCTCGATGCGCGCGCCGGTGAGGCCGAGCTCCAGGCTGGCGCGGGTCACTTCAACTTCGGGCAGTTCAGGCATGGGCACATTATGAAATCCGCCCTGTTCCGCCATGTTCCGCGCAATTCAGCGCCGCCCGGCCTGGCCGCAGCCACCCTCGCGGCACATGGCGGCAATACCCCCCACCTAGAATCGATGCGAGGAGTTCACCCATGCCCAACCGCGCCCCGATCCGCTCCCGCCAGCACCCGCAGACTGCCTTGGTCAGGTCGCTGCCGCGCTGGGCCGTCTGCCTAGGCCTGGCTGGGAGCCTGCTGGCGGCTCATCCCGCGTCCTGGGCAGCCGATCCGAAAGCCGCGGTGACTGGCGGCAAGACCAGTCCGATCAAGCCGCCCGTCACCTCGCCCATGACCGGCGACCTGATGTTCCAGCTCATGATCAGCGAGATGGAACTTCAGCGCGACGAGGCCGGCGCCGCCTTCGAGCGCCTGATGGAGACCGCGCGGCGCTATCGCCACGAGGAGGTCTACAAGCGCGCCGTGGATGTTGCCCTGGCCGCCCGCGCCGGCGACCAGGCCCTGGTGGCGGTGAAGGCCTGGCGCCAGGCCTGGCCGCGCTCGCGCCAGCCGGTGGAACTGCAGACCCAGATCCTGACGGCCATGGGCCGGGTGACCGAGGTGGTCGAGCCGCTGCGCGCCATGATCGAGCTCACCCCGGTGGCCGAACGCAGCTCCGTGGTGGCCAGCGTGCCGCGCCTGCTGGGTCGCGATGCCGAGCGCAATGCCAAGGCGGCCCCGGTGTTGGTGGAAGCCCTGGAACCCTGGCGCAAGGACGCCAACACCCGCGCATCCGCCGCCGTGGCCAGTGGCCGCATCTGGCTGGCGGTGAACGAGGCCGACAAGTCGTTCGACCTGGCCCGCGCCGCCCAGAAAGCCGAGCCGCAGGCCGAAGGTCCGGCCCTGCTGGCGCTGGAACTCATGGCCCGCAAGCCCGAGGCCGAGGAACTGGTGAAGGCCTACCTCAAGGCCAAGCCCCAGCCTGCCGCCGTCATTCAGCTGGCTTATGCCCGGCGGTTGACCGCCAGCCAGCGTTTTGCCGAGGCCGTGAGTCAGGTGCAGAAGGTCAGCGCCGCCACGCCGGATCTGCCCGACCCCTATCTGCTGCTGGGTGCCCTGCAGCTGGAACTGGCCGACCCCAAGGCCGCCGAAGTCGCCCTGACGCGCTACCTCGACCTGAGGCAGAACAGTCGCCCTGCCAGCCCGGCCGCCGCAGCATCGGCCCCTGGCGCCGAGCGGGATGAGGCCGCCGACGACGAGGGTGATGACGATGGTGAATCCGATGCGGACGCCGAGGGTTCGCTGGCCCAGG
>JBJOKP010000329.1:0-4196 GCA_046046045.1 Pseudomonadota bacterium
CGCCAATCCCTACCTGGCCGCGGCCGGCCTGATCGCCGCCGGCCTGGACGGCGTGGACCGCGCCCTGCCTGCCCCGCCAGCCTGCACGGACGATCTCTTCGCCCTCAGCCTGGCGCAGGTGCAGGCCCGCGGCATCCCCCTGCTGCCGCAGAGCCTGGCCCAGGCCTGCGACGCCCTGGAGGCCGACGCCGTGGTGGGCCTGGCAGCCCTGGGTGCGCAGGCCCGCGAGCAGTTCCTGGCCCTCAAGCGCGACGAGGCCCTGGCCCATGCCCGCCATGTCAGCCAATGGGAGCTGGAGCGCTACGCCGCCTGGTCCTGAATCGGAGCCCGCCTGGGCGTCCACCCGCGATGGCTGGCAGGATGCCGCCCGCTCCCACTGCCCTCCCCCGCCGCATCATCCGATGACCACACACCGCCCCTGGCTGGCCTACCTCTGCCTGGCCGCCAGCATGAGCCTGGTCGGCTCCTACGTCGGCCTGTCCAAGTGGCTGGTCGCCGTCTTCCCCATCTTCCTGCTGGCCTGGCTGCGTTTTGGCCTGGCGGCCATTGCCATGGCCGGCTGGGTGAAGCGCGGCCCTGGCGAGGCGCCGCTGGATGGTCCGACCCGGCGACTGCTCTTCGTCGAGAGCTTTCTGGGCAACTTCCTCTTCAGCCTCTGCATGCTCTACGGCATCAAGCTGAGCACGGCCCTGGCGGCCGGGGTCATCATGGCCGCCATCCCCGGCGCCGTGGCCCTGCTCAGCCGCTGGTGGCTCAAGGAACGGCTCACGCCGCGGGTGCTGGCCGGCGTGGCCTGCGCCGTGGGCGGCATCGCCCTGGTCTCGCTGCTCAAGCCGGCAGCGGCGGCCAGCCCGGTGGAGGCGACCGCGGGCGGTGCGGCCCAGGCCGTGCTTTGGGGCAATCTGCTGCTGCTGGGGGCGGTGTTCTGCGAGGCGAGCTATGTCGTCATCGGCAAGCGTCTCTCGGCCGGCGTCAGCCCGCGCCGCATCAGCGCCCTGGTCAACCTCTGGGGTCTGGCCCTGGTGACGCCGCTGGGCCTGTGGCAGGCACTCAGCTTCGACTTCGCCGCCGTGCAGGCGCCCACCTGGGCCCTGCTGCTCTTCTACGCCCTGGCGGCCAGCATGGTCACCGTCTGGCTATGGATGACGGGCTTGCGCCATGTGCCCGCCGCCCGGGCAGGCGTGTTCACCGTGCTGCTGCCGGTGACCGCAGCCGCGGTGGGCGTGGCCCTGCTGGGCGAGCAGATCGCGGCGCCGCAGTTGGCCGCCTTCGGCCTGGCCCTGGCCGGCGTGGTGCTGGCCACCTGGCCGGGCGGTGCCGGCCATTGAGGCTCAGCCGCCGGACCGTTGTCTCCGCCTTCAGGGCCCGGGCACCAGCACCAGGGTGTTGCGGACCGCCTTGGATTCGGCCCACAGTGGCCGCAGGCGGTTGGCGGCCCAGTCGGGCAGGAAGCGGCGATAGAGGCGGCTGAAGACGATGCCGGATTGGCCGCTGGAGTAGATGAAGCGCGACTGCGCCGGGTCGGCCACGTCGTAGACCGCCCGCAGGCTGGGGCCGTGTTCGCTGAGGTAGAGCTCACCCGTGGCCGGATCGGCCTTGAGGCCCACGCGGGAGACATTGACCGTGTAGCTGTCGCCGCCCACCGGCGTGCGCAGTTCGAAGAAACGCGCCAGCGCCGGCACCTTGCTGAAGGGGCGGTGCTCGGCCCGAGCCTGGTGCAGATCGCCCCAGCGCCACCGGGTCGGGTCGTCGCCCAGGCGGGCCTGCAGCTCGGTCAGGGCTCGGTTGAGCGCCTCGTTGGCCAGTTCGCTGCAGCTTTCCTGAGTCCGCGTCGTCTTGTTGTCGCACCACCAGGCGTCCTGGCCGTCCATCACCCCTTCCAGCGCCTCGCGGAAGCTGCGGCGGTCGCCGAACTCGCTCTCCCACAGGGGACCGAGCTCGTCGGCGAACACCAGCTGGCTGAGGTGGCGGGCCCAGGCATGGAAGATGGCGGGCGTCGGCGACTCGGCCTGCATGCGACCGTCAAAGCCGGTGATCAGGCCAGCCAGGCGGCCGGCCAGGGGGTGTTCGCTGAGCGACTTCTGGAAATGCGGCAGCAGCCGCCGCGCGCCCAGCGAATAGACATCACCCTGGATGGCGGAGAGGCTGGCCAGGTCATGCACCGGCCGGGCGGCCAGCAGCTGGCTGATGCGCTCATGGCGCCAGGGCGCCGCCCATTCCGAGCCCAGGTAGTGGGGATAGCCAGGCTCGTGGATGCGCTGGTTGGCGGTGGCGATCCAGCCGCGCGCCGGATCGACCTCGCGCGGCGTGGCCGCCGGATCGAGAAAGGTCTCCCAGTCGTAGCGGGCATCCCAGCCGGGCGAGGGCACCAGGCCGTGCAGGTCGTTGTCCTGGCGGCGCACCGGCACCCGGCCGGCGGCCACGAAGGCAATGTGGCCGTGCGGCCCTTCGGCATCGGCCACCACCATGTTCTGCATGGGGGCGACATAGTCAGCCGCGGCATGGATGAACTCGGTGACGGTGCGCGAGCGGCCGAAGGCCAGACCGGCATCGATGGGCGAGGCGTCGGGGTCCAGCGCCGTCCAGCGCAGGGCGATGGCGTAGCGCGCGGTGCTGGCCGCCGCATTGCCCGTGGCACTCCCCGTCGCACCGCCACCAGCCGGTGGGCGGATGCCGGTGACGGCGCGCAGGGCCGGGGTCTGTGCGTCGGAGATGACCGGGCCGTGGCGGGTCCAGCGGGCTTTCATGCGCACATCGGCGCCGCCACGCACGTGGATGATCTCGTCCTGCTCCTCGAAGCGCACCCAGCCCGTGGGGGTCTCGTAGACCCCGGCGTCGTCCGGGTGGATACGCTCGAGGTAGAGGTCCTGCACGTCCGGACCGGTGTTGGTGAAGCCCCAGGCGATGTGCTGGTTCTGGCCCAGCACCACCAGGGGCAGGCCGGGCATGGTGGCCCCGGCCAACTGTAGGCCGGGGATGTCGATGCGGGCGTAATACCAGAGGGCCGGGGCGCTGAGGCGCAGGTGCGGATCATTCGCGAGCAGGGGCTTGCCGGTGGCGCTGTGGCGCCCATCCACCACCCAGTTGTTGGAGCCCACGCCCTCGATGCCACTTTCGGGTGCGGCCAGGCTGGCCAGCTTGTCAACTTGGGCGCTGCTGAGGCCCCAGCCACGCGCCAGGCCGGCGTAGTCAGCCGTGGGCAACGGGCGTTCGCCGGGATAGGGGGGCAGCAATTCGTTGACGCGCTCCACCGGCATCTGCAAGGCCAGGCGCAGGCGCAGCAGCTCGGTGCTCCAGTTGCCGCCCAGGTCCCAGGCCATCATGATGGCCCAGGCCAGGCTGTCCACCGGGGTCCAGGCTTCGGGCTGCAGGCCCAGCACCAGGAACTCGGGCGGCCGGGCCTTGAGGTGGTCGGTGAGGAAGGCATTGATGCCGGCGGCATAGGCCTCCAGCACGCGGCGCGCCTCCGGGCCGCTCTGGGCCCACTGGGCCTGCGCCGCGCGGCGCACTGCCAGGGCGCGCAGGAAGCGGTCGGTGTCCAGGGCTGCGGGACCGAAGGCTTCGGCCAGGCGGCCGGCGCCGATGCGCCGGTGGGTGTCCAGCTGCCAGAGGCGGTCCTGGGCATGGACAAAGCCCAGCGCATACATGGCCTGCTCCATGGACAGGGCATGGATGGTGGGCACGCCGTCGGCATCGCGCTCGATGCGCAACTCCTCGGCCGCGGCTTCGATCTTGCCGGCCGGGGCGGACGGTGCCGTCGGCAGGGCCCGCACCCCCAGGCGACCTTGCGTCACCGGTAGCACCCGCCAGCCCCACACGCACGCGACGGCCACGGCAGCAAGCAGCAGCACCAGGAGCAGCTTCAGGAACAGGCGGACGAAGGTACGGGGCAAGGCGTGAAGCATGCAGTCGGCAGCGAAGGGAGGCGGGGCGAAGGGGCGGCCGCAACCGGCAGGTGCCCACCCCTTCCAGGGACGGCAACGGCCCGGATCAGCAAATCCGGAAGGTCGCCAGCGTGCGGGATGCTAACGGGCCGTGGGAGCTTCTCCCTGAGAGACGATGGGCGTCGTCGTGTGTGACCCACGTCCGTCATTCGTGATGGAATACATTCCCACGTCTTGGGCGGGCATCCGGCAATTTCTCGCGGCCTGGCCGCCAGTCGCCGGTGACGCCACCCCAGCCCCATGAGGCCAGAC
>JBJOKP010000330.1:0-4195 GCA_046046045.1 Pseudomonadota bacterium
CACACGCTGATGGCCAGCAGGAAGATCGAGACGATGAACGGGACACGCCAGCCCCAGTCGGCAAACGCCGCTTCGCCGATGGCGGTGCGGGTGCCCAGGATGATCATGAGCGACAGGAACAGGCCCAGCGTGGCGGTGGTCTGGATCCAGGAGGTGTAGGCACCACGCTTGCCGTGCGGCGCGTGTTCGGCCACGTAGGTGGCCGCGCCACCGTATTCACCACCCAGGGCCAGGCCCTGCAGCAGACGCAGACAGATCAGGATGACCGGAGCGGCCACGCCGATGCTGTTGTAGTTGGGCAGGATGCCGACGATGAAGGTCGCCAGACCCATGATCAGGATGGTGACCAGGAAGGTGTACTTCCGGCCGATCATGTCGCCCAGGCGGCCGAACACGATGGCGCCGAAGGGGCGCACGATGAAGCCCGCGGCAAAGGCCAGCAGGGCGAAGATGAAGGCTGAACCTGCATCAAGGCCGGCAAAGAACTGCTTGGCGATGATGGCTGCGAGCGAACCGTACAGATAGAAGTCGTACCACTCGAACACGGTGCCCAGCGAGGAAGCGAAGATGACCTTCTTTTCCTCGGCCGTCATGGGGGCGGCAGCCGGTCGAGCGTTGGCGGGAATGCTTGCCATGTGGGAGATCTCCTCAACGCATGAATGAATGGGTGAAACGGTGAACGTCGTCCTGAAACGACGCGTCGGGCCAATGTCTTGGGGGGTACTGACCGCGATCTGACGGCTTGCCAACGCAGGCTGACGAAACCAGGGTGAACCCTGAAGCCACTTTTCTCCATCCAAAAAATGCAGGCCTCCAGCGGCCGGGTCTAGGGATAGTCCGGGGGATCCGGACTGTGGGACAGAAACATCGCTTTACCTTCGAGGCGATGCAGATCAAGCCAGACGTCGAATTTGGGCCTGTGATGACCCGGTGCGGGTCCGCGTCACGGACCAATGTCACGCTTCGTAAGAGCTTGGTCAGTACTCACGAACAGACTGCCGTGGTCATGGCGGGGAACCTCCGGCCTGCAAATCACCGCGTCCCGACGGGGCGCTTTTCTCATCAAGAACCAAGGAGCATGGCATGAGCGACCCCATCGTCGACCGCATCCAGTCCAATCCGAAGTACCAGGCCCTGAAGGCCAAGCGCAGCAGCTTCGGCTGGGCGCTCACGGTGCTGATGCTGGTCGTGTACTACGGCTACATCGCCCTGATCGCCTTCGACAAGCCCTTCCTGGCCAAGCCGCTGGGCGCTGGTGTCACCACCCTGGGCATCCCCCTGGGCATGGGCGTCATCATCTTCACCATCATCATCACCGGCATCTACGTGCGTCGCGCCAACAGCGAGTTCGACGCCCTGACTGCCGAGATCCTCAAGGACGCATCGAAGTGATGATGACCATGACGACCTCCAAGACCTCCTCCTCCCTCGGCCGGGCCTCCGCCGCACTGGCCCTGCTGGCCCTGACGGCCGGCAGCGCCTGGGCCGCGGGCGCCGACCTCGGCCAGACCGCCAAGCAGGCCACCAACTGGACCGCGATCGCGATGTTCGCGATCTTCGTGGTCGGCACGCTCTGGATCACCAAGTGGGCCGCCGCCAAGACGCGCAGCGCCGCCGACTTCTACACCGCCGGCGGTGGCATCACCGGTTTCCAGAACGGCCTGGCGATCGCGGGCGACTACATGTCGGCCGCCTCCTTCCTGGGCATCTCCGCGGCCGTGATGGCCTCGGGCTACGACGGCCTGATCTACTCCATCGGCTTCCTGGTGGGCTGGCCGGTCATCACCTTCCTGATGGCCGAACGCCTGCGCAACCTCGGCAAGTTCACCTTCGCCGACGTGGCCGGCTACCGCTTCAAGCAGACCCCCATCCGCGCCTTCGCCGCCAGCGGCACGCTGGTGGTGGTGGCCTTCTACCTGATCGCCCAGATGGTGGGCGCGGGCTCGCTCATCAAGCTGCTGTTCGGTCTGGACTACTGGGTCGCCGTGGTCGTGGTCGGCGTGCTGATGATGGTCTACGTGCTGTTCGGCGGCATGACGGCCACCACCTGGGTGCAGATCATCAAGGCGGTGATGCTGCTCTCCGGCGTGACCTTCATGGCCATCATGGTGCTGTCGCAGTTCGGCTTCTCGCCCGAGGCGCTGTTCGCCAAGGGCGTCGAGGTCAAGGCCGGTCTGGCCGGCAAGGCCAAGGACGCGGCCCTGGCCGCGGCGGCTGCTGCTAGCGCAGCGGCTAGCACGCCCGCCGCGGCTGCCAGCGCCGCCGAGGCCCTGGCCAAGGCCAATGCCATCGACCCGGCCAAGGTTGGCCTGGCCATCATGGGCCCGGGCGGCTTCATCAAGGACCCGATCTCCGCCATCAGCTTCGGCATGGCGCTGATGTTCGGTACCGCCGGCCTGCCGCACATCCTGATGCGCTTCTTCACCGTGCCCAACGCCAAGGAAGCGCGCAAGAGCGTGTTCTGGGCCACCACCTGGATCGGCTACTTCTACGTGCTGATCTTCATCATCGGCTTCGGCGCCATCACCATGGTGCTGACCAACCCCGAGTTCCTCGATGCCAAGGGCGGCATCCAGGGCGGCGCCAACATGGCGGCGGTGCTGGTGGCCAAGGTGGTCGGCGGTGACGTGTTCTTCGGCTTCATCTCGGCGGTGGCCTTCGCGACCATCCTGGCCGTGGTGGCCGGCCTGACGCTCTCGGGCGCCTCGGCCGTGTCGCACGACCTCTATGCCACGGTGTTCAAGGGCGGCAAGGCCGACAGCGCCTCTGAGCTGAAGGTCTCGCGCATGACCACCATCGCCCTGGGCGTCGTCGCCGTGGTGCTGGGCATCGCCTTCGAGAAGCAGAACATCGCCTTCATGGTGAGCCTGGCCTTCGCCATTGCCGCTTCGGCCAACTTCCCGGTGCTCTTCATGAGCGTGCTGTGGAAGGACTGCACCACCAAGGGTGCGGTGACCGGCGGCTTCCTGGGCCTGATCAGCTCGGTGGGCCTGACCGTGGTGTCGCCCTCGGTGTGGGAAGCCACGCTGGGCAACCCCAAGGGTTCGGCGATGTTCCCCTACAGCTCGCCGGCGCTGTTCTCCATGACCATCGGCTTCGTGGGCATCTGGCTCTTCTCGATCCTCGACAAGAGCGCCCAGGCAGCCAAGGAGCGTGAGGCCTTCGCCGCCCAGCAGGTGCGCAGCGAGACCGGCCTGGGTGCCGCTGGCGCCTCGGGTCACTGATCGACGTCCAATCGATCCCGGGATGGGGCGGCGCCCGAGTCGCCGGGCCCATCCTGATCCTGCACCAGCGCTCCTGTGAGCCACGCCGCCTGCCCCGGGCCGGCGCGGCTCCGATCCCCGAGGGGCGCTGGCAAGGGGTGGCGCGAATCACGCGCGACTGCCTTGGCGGCGAGCCTCACCGCCACGCCACGACGAAAGGCCGGCACATGCGACTGCATGTGCCGGCCTTTCTGCTTTGGGTGATGCAACCTGTGCCGCGCCGCGCAGGCGCTGCAGCCTGCTCGTGTCCTTGTCCTGGCTCGTGCCCTAGCGCCCCAGCAGCAGCTCGCGCAGCTTGATGAAGGCCAGGGCGGCCATGATGGCGTCGTTCACCGCGTCATGGGCGCGGCGGGTGGGCAGGGCCAGGTCGTCCATCAACGTGGCCAGCCGCAGGTCGATGCTGGCGCCGTGCTGCCAGGGCGGCAGGGTGCGCTGCTTCCAGTCGTAGTACAGGGCCGAGATCTCCACCTTGGGCTGGGGCAGGCGCACGCCCAGCAGGGGAAAGATGGCGCGGTTGATCAGCGCCACGTCGAACTCGAGGTAATAGCCCACCAGCGGCCGCGGGCCGATGAAGCGTAGCAGCCGGTGCATGGCCTCGTCGATGTCCAGGCCCTGGGCCACGTCCTGCTCGCGCAGGCCGTGCACCTTGATGGCATCCACCGAGACCGCACGGCTCGGCTTGACCAGCAGCTCCAGCTTCTCGCTGGTCAGCACCCGGTTGCCGGCGATGCGCACCGCGCCGATGGAGATGATGTCGTCCTTGGCCGGGTTGAGGCCGGTGGTCTCGCAATCCACCGACACCCATTCGTCATCGGGCGCCTGGTCGTAGAGAAAGCGGAAGCGCTCGTCGCCCAGGTGGTAGAGCATCCATTCGCGCTTGAGCTGCAGCCAGGGCAGCGACCAGATCGAAGGCGGCTGGTGCAGGGCTTTGC
>JBJOKP010000331.1:0-4189 GCA_046046045.1 Pseudomonadota bacterium
GGCAGGGCCTCAAGCTGGGCCTGAAGAAGCACCAGCTGCCGAGCTGGCCCTGGCGCAAGCTGGCGGCCGGCGAGGTGGCCAGCGGCGGACTGCCAGTGCTGAGCGGGGCCGCGGGCTCCGCCGGGACCTCGGCCCACGCGGCCGGCGGCACCAAGGCCGCCGAACGTGATCAGGGCGCCGGTCTGCCATCCGACAGCCCGTCCAAGGGCGTGCCGCTGGCGCGCATCGCCACGGCCAAGCTGGCGGTGGATCGGGCCACCTTTGAAAAACACCAGGCTGCCCTGGCCGCCCGGGCCGCGCAGATCGCCGCCCAGGGCCAGGCCGCAGGGGGAGGGCATGGAACAGGTGGCATCGAACTCGGTGCCGCGCTGCCGGTGCGCCGGCGTGCCAGCGATCATCTGCCGGCACCGCAGCCCAACCGGCCGCGCCCGCCGCTGGACCTGCGCGCCCCGGTGGCCTGGGGTGTGGGCGTGCTGCTGGCGGGCAGCATAGGCTTCGTCGGCTGGGCGGCCACGGCGCCGCTGGCCGAGGGCGTGCCGGCCGAGGGCTATGTGAAGGTCGAGACCAACCGCAAGCCGGTGCAGCATCTGCGCGGCGGCATCGTCGACGCCATCCTGGTGCGTGACGGCGAGGTGGTGAAGGCCGGCCAGGTGCTGCTGCGCCTCAACGACCAGGATGTGCGCGGCCGGGCGGCCGTGGTCGAGAGCCGCCTGATGACGGCCCTGGCCCTGCAGGCCCGCCTGCTGGCCGAGCGCCAGGGCGCGCGCCAGCTGGTGTTTCCCGACGAGCTGAAGGAAGCGCCCGACCAGGCCGCCGCCGACGAGGCCATGAAGACCCAGCTGGAGCTCTTCAATGCCCGGCGCAGCGGCATCAGCACCGATGTGGCCATGCAGGAGAGCAATGCCAGCTCGCTGGAGAACTACATCCGCGGCCTGCGCGCCCAGGCCGATGCCAAGGCCGAGCAGGTGCGCCTGCTGGAGGTGGAGCTGACCTCGCTGCGCGAACTGGCGGCCCAGGGGTATGTGCCGCGCGCCCGGGTCTCGGACATCGAGCGCCAGATCCTGCTGCTGCAGGGCCAGCGCGGCGAGGACCTGGGCAACATCGCCCGGGTGAAGGGCAGCGTGAGTGAATCGCGCATGAAGATCCAGCAGCGCCGCACCGATGCCAGCAAGGACGTGGAGACCCAGCTGACCGAGGTGCAGTCACGCGTCAACGAGCTGCGCGAGCAACGCGCCGCCCTGCGCGACGAGCTGGATCGCACCCAGGTCAAGGCACCCTCGGACGGCGTGGTGGTCGACCTCGTCGTGCACAGCGCGGGCAGCGTGGTAAACCCCAGCCAGCGCCTCATGGACATCGTGCCGGCACGTGAACCCCTGGTGGTCGAGGCCCAGGTGCCGGCCCGGCTTTTCGACAACCTGCACCCTGGCCTGGTGTGCGACGTGCGCTTCACCGGCCCCGACCAGAGCGTGACCCGGCCGGTGAAGGGCACGGTGAACTACATCGCCGCCGACCGCAGCATCGACCCGGCGCGCGGCGAGAGCTATTTCGTCACCCGGGTGCAGATCAGCGACCAGGCCCTGGCCGAGGCCGGCCTCAAGGTCATGCAGCCGGGCATGCCGGCCACGGTGATGATCACCACCGCCCATCGCTCGCTACTGCGCTACCTGGTCTCGCCGCTGGGCAAGCGGCTGGCGACGGCGATGACGGAGCGGTGAGCAAACTCGAAAGTGGCGTACCCACATTTGCGTCCATCGACCGCCATCGACTATTTCATGGGCGCAAGACTGATCGCTTCTATCCTGAATTCTCCCGGACAGGTCAGCGGGTCCAGGCGAATCGCAGGGCTGAGTTCCGGGTGAGTTAGGGGAAAGTGAAGCTCATTTCTTCCCTGTGCAACGGGGCGTCGAATTGTCCGTGTTTCTGAGAACGACTGCTCGAGCGTTGTGCAGTAGTAAACTGTGGCGACTGATTCGACCTTGCTCAATAGCGTTATGCGAAGTTCAAACTTCATCCCGGGTGCGATGCATGTTTTTGGGAAATTGAAGTACGGGTCATTGCCGATGGATCGGAAGCTGAGAACTTCGCGATCCATAGTTTCTATCTGCGAATTGGAAGAATACCTTCCTAGATTGCCGATTTCAATCGACAAGTCTGACCTTTGCCATCGCCGGAAGGCTGAAGGGTGATGCTTTCTGGAAAGTTGAGCGGCAAGCGCATGCCGAAATGATGGGGTGGGTTGATAGCCAGGATCGCCATAAAGCTCCCAAATGATCGGGGTGGAGTTGGTGTCGGAATCGACATGCGAAAGATATCTCTCGGCATTGCTGCTGATGACCATTTCTGGATCAAATAGCTCAATGAGATCGGGTTGGAACTGTGGGCTCCGTACGTATAGTATGTCTCGAAATTGAGCAGCTAGCAGGGGCAAGGCTTCCTTGATAAAGCTATCGCCGAAGATGATGAGGCGCTTTGAGTAACTTGATTTCGGACTGTGGATGATTGTTATATTATTGGTGTTGCTTGGCAAGGCGGATCGATTGTCAAAAACATCGTACGGAAACGTCGGCCTGATGCGCTCGGTTCGACATCTGATGGCTGAGGCCAGCATCTTTGCCAGATCACCTGAGACTAAGTTTTCCTCTCGCCGATACATTGAAGCGTCCGGGATTTTCAAGTCCATTCGGCGGAATATCTCGGTAACGACCGCCAGATTGCCTGCATCAGTTAGGTGTGTGTCCAGTGGCTGGAATGCAGGTTGCTGTTGGTCCATCTCCTGGAGTATTTCGAGAGGATACAGGATTACAGTTCTGGCTTCCTGGCTGAGACACTTTTCATAGCGTTGTTGGTAGAGGCTATGTACCTTTGTCCGCAAGGGTTCCGGAATTTTTCTGGTTGCCACCACAGGTTTGGAGGGAAATACGACGTGAAGATACTGGAGGCCGTGCTCCCGACAGTAGCGGTTTCGGGCTGAAATATTTGCATTGAAGTTGGAACGTGATTCCTCAGTGGGAATCAGTTCGCCGGTGAGAAAGGCAAACTGTTTTTGACCGCCTGAGTACAGGAAGAGGTAGCCATCGTGCCCAACTAGGACTCCTTGGCGAATTTCGCCAATCTGAAGATTGTTCATTTGACTCTTTGGCGTCATCTAATCGTGGTGGCAAGTCTATATTGTCTAACTGCAAGTAGAAGTGGCGCTGTCAACGCACGTGAGATAAGGCACCTATGATCTCGTCGTGCATCGCGGTGGTACCAAAATTTGGTGAGCCAGACGTGCCTCCCCTTACCGACCATGCTCATCCTGCTCTCGCCCGCCAAGTCGCTCGACTTCACGACCCCGCTGCCTGCTGACCTGGCCCAGGCCGAACCGCGCCAGTCGCTCTGGCCGGGGGCGTCGGCTGACCTGATCGCTCTGCTGCGGCAGCAGGATGTGGCGGGCATTGCGGCGCTGATGGCGCTGTCGGATGACCTGGCCCGTCTCAACCGCGACCGCTACAAGGCCTGGCGGCGCAAGGCCACGGCGCAGAACAGCCGGCCGGCCATCCTGGCCTTCGATGGCGATGTCTACGGCGGCCTCGAGGCGCGCAGCCTGCGGCCCGACGATGTGGACTGGGCGCAGGGCCATGTGCTGATGCTCTCGGGCCTCTACGGCCTGCTCGAGCCGCTGCATGCGCTGCAGCCCTACCGGCTGGAGATGGGCACCCGCCTGGCCAATCCGGCCGGGGCGGATCTGTACGCCTACTGGCGCGAGAAGGTGAGCGCCGAGCTGAGGAAGCGCTGCGGCGGCGGGCGCAGGAAGGCTGAGCAGCCGACCCGGCCGGTGCTGAACCTGGCCTCGCAGGAATATGCGCGCGTGGTGGACCGGCGCGCCGTGGGCGCACCCTTCACCGACGTGGTGTTCGAGGACAGGCACGAAGGGCGCTGGAAGATCATCAGCTTCAATGCCAAGCGGGCGCGCGGCCTGCTGGCGCGCCATGCCATCCTGAACCGCATCGAGCAGCCGGCGCAGTTGGCCGGTTTCAGTGCCGAAGGCTGGGCGCTGGATGGCGAGGTCTCGACCCCGGAGCAGCTGGTGTTTCGCCGCGACCTGCAGGGCGAAAGGCCTTCGGCCTGGTTCGGCCGGGTGGCGGCTTGAGCATCTGGAGCGGCCGGATGCGGCCGTGAAGTCGGCCGTCACATCGGCCGGCCCGGC
>JBJOKP010000332.1:0-4177 GCA_046046045.1 Pseudomonadota bacterium
ACCCGTCGCGGGAGTAGACGCCACCGCGGGCGCGGCCCGCTAATCTGCCATCTTGCACGCTGAGGAGACATCCATGCATTTCGACAAGGAATTCGACGCTTCGGGCCTGGCCTGCCCGATGCCCATTGTGAAGACCAAGAAGGCCCTGGCCGGCCTGGAATCGGGGCAGGTGCTGCGAGTGGTCGCCACCGACCCTGGCTCGGTCTGCGACATGGCGGCGTTTGCCGAGCAGACCGGCAACCCGTTGCTGTCCTCTGGCGAGGAGGGCGGCAAGTTCGTCTTTCTCCTCAAGAAGGGCTGAGGCCGCTTGCGGGGGGTGACTGGCCGAGGGCCGGAGCCCCAGCTGGACACATCTAGAACTAGACGAGGAGACACACCGCATGGCGACCAAGAAGATGGCGATCATCGCCACCAAGGGCACGCTGGACATGGCGTACCCGCCCCTCATACTGGCTTCCACCGCCGCGGCGCTGGGCTGGGATGTGCAGATTTTCTTCACCTTCTACGGACTGCAGCTGCTGCGCAAGGACCTCAGTGGCATCTCGATCAGTCCGTTGGCGAATCCGGCGATGCCGATGCCGGTGCCCATGCCGGTCGTGGTGTCCGCCCTGCCGGGCATGGAGGCCATGGCCACCTCGATGATGAAGGCCAAGATCAAGAAGAAGGGCGTGGCGTCGCTGACCGAACTGCGCGAACTGTGCGTGGAGGCCGACGTGAAGTTCATCGCCTGCCAGATGACGGTGGACCTGTTCGACTTCGAAAGGTCGATGTTCATCGACGGCATCGAATACGGCGGGGCGGCAACCTTCATGAAGTTCGCCGGCGAGACCGACGTCTGCCTCTTCATCTGAAGCAGCACGCGAGATCGCCATGGAAGCTGCTCATTTCATCCAGATCGTGCTGGCCGGCGGTTTCGGTCTGGCCTTCGTCTTTGGCCTGGTGGCTGCGCGCACCAACTTCTGCACCATGGGGGCGCTGTCGGACATCGTCAACATGGGTCATTGGGGGCGCATGCGCATGTGGCTGCTGGCCATCGCGGTCGCCATCGCCGGGACCACCCTGCTGGCGCTGAGCGGTCAGGTGGACCTTGCCAAGTCGGTGCCACAACGCGCCAACCTGCCCTGGCTCTCGCTCATCGTCGGCGGTGCCTGCTTCGGCGTGGGCATGACGATTGCCGGCGGCTGCGCCAACCGAAACCTCATCCGCGTGGGCAGCGGCAGCCTTCGATCGCTGGTGGTACTGGTTTTTCTGGGACTGGCCTCCTACATGACGCTCAAGGGCCTGTTCGGCCAGTGGCGCGCCGGCTTCCTCGACCCGGTGCGCGTGGACCTGGCCGGCCTGGGCTGGCCCGATGGCAGCCTGGCCACGGCCATCGCCCGCCTGGGTGGCGTCGATGCCCGCACCGCCCTGATCGCCACCGCCTCGGTGTGCTGCCTGCTGCTGCTGGCCTTCTGCTTCAAGGATGGCCGCTTCCGCGCCAACAAGCCGCAGGTGCTGGGCGGCGCGGCGCTGGGCCTGCTGGTGGTGGCGGGCTGGTACGTCACCGGCCACCTCGGCTTCGGTGAAAACCCAGACACGCTGGAGCAGACCTACTTCGCCACCAACACCCGCACGCTCGAATCGATGAGCTTCGTGGCCCCGCTGGCCTTCTCGCTCGAACTGCTCATGATGTGGACGGACAAGTCCCTGCACCTGAGCTTCGGCATCGCCAGCGTGCTGGGCGTGATCGCCGGCTCGGCCGTCTATGCCCTGGCGGCCAAGCGCTTCCGCTGGGAAGGCTTTGCCTCGCTGGCCGATCTGCGCGAGCAGCTCATCGGCGCCATGCTGATGGGCTTTGGCGGCGTCACGGCACTGGGCTGCACGGTGGGACAGGGTATCTCGGGCGTCTCGACGCTGGCCATCGGCTCCTTCATCGCCATCGGCAGCATCATCGCCGCCTCGGTGGTGACGCTGCGCATCATCGCGGCGCGCGAGGACTGAGCCGCGGGCCCGGGACACCGGGTGCGCCCTGGGGGGCATCCGCCCTCGGTGGTGCCCTGCGGTGGACCGGCTCGGGCACTCACCGAGGCCGATGACGCCGGCGCACCGGCCAGGCAGCCGCACCCGCCACCAGGGCGGGCCACGGCAGCTCGGTGAGGCTGCCGTGACGGGCCTGCGCCAGGGCCACCAGCCCGGCCACGTCCGGCACGGGGACGGACTGACCAAGCGCATCGGCCGCCATCACCTGCTGCAGCGCGCCCAGACCACCACATTGCAGCTGCAGGGCCTGCTGGTGGCGCAGCGCTTGGTCCGGGCCCGGCAGGTGCAGGGCGAAACGGGCCCGCTCGCGCAGCAGGTCGAGCAGCAGGGCGCAGTTGGCCTGCGCCAGCGGACGGGTGCAGACTTGTCGACTGCCTTCGGCTCGGTCCTCGCGCCGCGCCGCGCCGCAGGCCGCCACGCCGAGGAACACGGCCTTGGCGAAGACACACGGGCCGGGCGGACCGCCGGTCGCGCCCGTCGCCGCGGTCGGCGGCGCGTCCTCGTCGGGCCCGCCGGACCTCAATCGTCGCCGCCCTCGTGGCGCGCGTCGCGGGGCTGCAGCAGCAGGTCCTCGGCCTGCAGCGCGTCGTCGGCGAAGATCACCTTGACCTTCTCGCCCGGTGGCCGGCTGCCGGCGGCCCGCAGGGCCTTGGCCTGGGCCGAGGCCTCGCGGTAGCTGGCGTGTTCACCCAGCGCCTCGAGCAGGCCGAAGCCCTTGAGGGCATAGACGTAGTAGGGCATCGGGCTTGGGGCTTTCAGCGCGGTACGGGCGCGTGCTCAGGGGTGACTGCGGCCGGCGAGGCGGAGGTCGCCATGGGCCGGTGGGCCATGGGCTGGTCAGGCCGTGGCCGCAGGTAGGACTTGCGCTCGCGCCGGCGGCCCGGCACGGAACGCTGGATGACCACGCCCCAGATGGGGCTCAGGTCGGCGATGGGGTGCAGCGCGGCCTCGCCCGCCGCCGGGTTGAGGCGGCGCAGGGCCCAGGCCCCGGCACCGTCGCGCTCCAGCAGGCGCAGCTGCCAGTCGTCGGTCACGCGGGCCAGCACGTAGCAGCCGGCGTCCAGCGCGCCATCGGGCTCGATCACCACCACGTCACCATGGCGGAACTCGGGCAGCATGGTGCCGCCCAGCACCTGCAGGGCGATGGGCTCGCCGCCGCTGCAGCCGTCGGCGAAGGTGGCGTGGGCCTCGGCCTCGGCCTCGGCGGGGCTGCTCGCCGGTCGAGGGTCGCTGCTGCGGCTGTGGCAGGCACCCGTATCCTGGCCGCAGGCGCAACTCATGGCAGCACCTGCGCGTGCATGTGCACGGCGGCGACGCCGGCGGCGGCGAGTTCGCTGCACAGGGTGTCGACGAAGCGTGCAGGGCCGCTGACGTAGTAGACGCAGTCGATGTCGAACAGGTCGGCGCGGATGGCCGCGGCCATCTGGCTGGCGCCGGTGGCGGGGTCGGTGTGGGTGGAGAGGGCGTAGTCGAAGGGGTCGAGCGCCTCCGACCAGGCACGGCACTGGTTGGCCATGAAGTGGCCGTCGGGCCGGGTGGCCAGCCAGTACAGGTCGATCGAGGGTGCGGCGTCGCCCGCCAGCGCGTGTTCGATCAGGCTCTTGGCTGGCGCGAAGCCGGTGTCGCAGCAGGCGAACACCAGCGGCCGCGCCTCGCTGCCCAGCACGAAGCGGCCCTGCGGGCCCCAGAGCGTCACCGCGTCGCCCGGCTTCACCGCGCCGGCGAAGAGGCGGGTGGCGAAGTCGTCCGCCGCGTCGCGGGCGACGAAGAAATGCAGGTTGCGGTCGTCGCAGGGGCAGCTGGCGATGGGCAGTTCGGTATGCACGTCCTCACCCGCCGGGCCGGCCGCCAGCCCCAGGGTGACCGACTGGCCGGCCATGAAGCGCAGGCGGTGGCTGCGCGGCGTCTGCAGGTGCAGCAGCAGCGTGTCGTCTGCCAGGGGCTTCAGGCCGCGCACGCTGGCCACGATGGTCTGGGGCGGGATGTCGGCCGGGTCCTGCGTCTCCAGCGCCTCCACCGTCAGCTCGGCGCTGCCGGCGGTGTAGCAGCAGGCCAGCACATAGCCCTGCGACTTCTCGGTGGCCGAGAGCGGGTAGTCGCTGTGCATCACGCGCACCACCTCGCCGGCGGTGACACGCACCTTGCACAGGCCGCAGCT
>JBJOKP010000333.1:0-4176 GCA_046046045.1 Pseudomonadota bacterium
TGGTGAGCGGCGACGTGCGCGACCCGCATTTCTGCAAGCACATCAGCCAGGGCGTGGACGTGGTCTTCCACCTGGCCGCGCTGATCGCCATCCCCTATTCCTACGTGGCGCCGGACAGCTATGTGGACACCAACGTCAAGGGCACGCTGAACATGTGCCAGGCAGCGCGGGAATGTGGCGTCAAGCGCTTCATCCACACCTCGACCAGCGAGGTCTACGGCACGGCCCAGTACGTGCCCATCGACGAGAAGCACCCGCTGCAGCCGCAGTCGCCCTACAGCGCCTCCAAGATCGGCGCCGACGCCATGGCGATGAGCTTCTTCAACGCCTTCAACCTGCCGCTCACCATCGCCCGGCCCTTCAACACCTACGGGCCGCGCCAGTCGGCCCGGGCGGTGATCCCGACCATCATCAGCCAGATCGCCAGCGGCGCCAGGCAGATCAAGCTGGGCGACGTCACGCCCACGCGCGACTTCAACTACGTGAGCGACACCTGCCGCGGCTTCATCCAGCTGGCCGAGTGTGAGCAGGCCGTGGGCGAGACGGTCAACATCGGCTCCAACTACGAGATCAGCGTGGGCGACACGCTGAACCTGATCCGCGAGATCATGGGCAGCAAGGTCGAGTTCATCACCGACGACCAGCGCCTGCGCCCGGAGAAGTCCGAGGTCTTCCGCCTCTGGTGCGACAACCGCAAGATCGAGTCGCTGACGGGCTTCAAGCCCGAGGTGGACATCCGCCGCGGGCTGGAGCGCACCATCGAGTGGTTCACCAACCCGGACAACCTGCGCCGCTACAAGGCCGACATCTACAACGTCTGAGGCGAGGTCGTGGCCATGTTCCAGCAGCTCGTCGACTTCGTGCGCGACCACTACCGCAGCAGCGAGTTCATCCCGCTCCACGCCCCGGTCTTCCGCGGCCAGGAGCAGGCCTATGTGGCCCAGACCATCACCTCGACCTTCGTCTCCAGCGTGGGCGCCTTCGTCGACCGCTTCGAGCGCGACATGCAGGCCTACACCGGCAGCACCCGCGCGGTGGCCGTGGTCAACGGCACGGCGGCCCTGCACATGGCGCTGCGCCTGGCCGGCGTGGGCCCGGGCGAACTGGTCATCACCCAGCCGCTCACCTTCATCGCCACCTGCAATGCCATCGCCTACTGCGGCGCCGAGCCGGTGTTCGTGGACGTGGAGCGCGCCACCCTGGGCCTGTCGCCCACGGCCCTGTCGGCCTGGCTGGAGGAGCATGCGCAGGTCGACGACCAGGGCGTCTGCCGCCACCAGGGTGATGGACGGGCCATCCGCGCCTGCCTGCCCATGCACACCTTCGGCCACCCGGCCCGTCTGGACGAGCTGCTGGCCATCTGCACACGCTGGCAGCTCACCCTGATCGAAGATGCGGCCGAGTCCCTGGGCAGCCTCTACAAGGGCCGCCACACCGGCACCCTGGGGCCCTTGGGCACGCTGAGCTTCAACGGCAACAAGGTCATCACCACCGGTGGTGGCGGCATGATCCTGACCCAGAATGCCGCCCTGGGCCAGCGCGCCAAGCACCTCACCACCACGGCCAAGAAGCCCCATCCCTACGAGTTCGTGCATGACGAGCTGGGCTACAACTACCGCCTGCCCAACCTGAACGCGGCCCTGGGCTGCGCGCAGATGGAGCAGCTGCCGGCCTTCCTGGCCGAGAAGCGCGAACTGGCGCGCCAATATTCCGCCCTGCTGGCCGGCAGCGAGCTGCAGTTCATCGACGAGCCGGCGGACTGCCAGTCCAACTTCTGGCTCAACGGCGTGATCTGCAGCGACCGCGCCCAGCGCGACGCCCTGCTCAAGGCGACCAACGACCAGGGCGTGATGACCCGGCCGATCTGGACCCTGATGAACCACCTGGGCCTCTATGCCCAGTGCCTGCGCGGCCCCCTGCCCGAGGCCGAATGGCTGGAGGCCCGGGTGGTGAACCTGCCCAGCAGCGTGGTGGCCGGGGTCTGAGATGGCGGCTGTCGTCGGCATCTTCGGCACCTCGGGCCATGCCCGCGAACTGGCCGACATCGTGGCGGCCTGCGGCGGCCAGCCGGTCTTCATCGCCCGTGACGCGGCCGAGGCGGCAGGCTGCGGCCTGACCGGCGAGGCCATCGTCATCGAAGGTGAGCTGGCCGGTGCGGGCCTCGGCGACTACGCCATCGGCGTGGGTGACAACCACATCCGCCAGCGCATCGCCGAGCGCTACGCCGGGCAGCTGAACTTCTGCAACCTGGTCCACCCGAGCGCCAGCTTCGGCCGCGGCCAGCGCGAGCGCCTGGCGCGTGCACGCGGCGTGGCCGTGTGCGCCGGCGTCCGCTTCACCAACCAGATCGAGATCGGTGACTTCACCCTCTTCAACCAGAACGCCACCATCGCCCACGACGTGATCGTCGAGGACTATGTCTGCCTCGCCCCCGGCGCCCATGTCTCGGGCAATGTGCACCTGGAACTGGGCGCCTGGATAGGCACGGGCGCCTCGGTCATCCAGGGCACGCCGGAGCGCCGCTTGCGCATCGGCCGGCACTGCACCGTGGGTGCAGGGGCGGCGGTGGTGCGCGACTGCGAGGCCGGTGGTGTCTATGTGGGCGTGCCCGCCCGAAGGATGCGCTAGATGACCCAGACCCTGATCATTGCCGAGGCCGGCGTCAACCATAACGGCGACATGGGCCTGGCCTGCCAGCTCATCGCCGAGGCCGCCCGGGCCGGCGCCGACATCGTGAAGTTCCAGAGCTTCAACACCAGCAAGATCATCGCCCGCAGCGCCCCCAAGGCCGACTACCAGAAGGCCACGACCGGCGCCGAGGAAAGCCAGTTCGAGATGGTGCGCAAGCTCGAACTCTCGGTGGCCGACCATGAGCTGCTGATCGCCGAATGCGCCCGCCATGGCATCGGCTTCTTCTCCACCGCCTTTGATGCCGACAGCTTCGACCTGCTGGTGCGCCTGGGCCTGGACCAGGTGAAGATCCCCTCGGGCGAGCTGACCAACCTGCCCCTGCTGCGCCACATGTGCCGGCTGGGCCTGCCGGTGCTGCTGTCCACCGGCATGGCGCGGCTGGGCGAAATCGAGGCCGCCATCGAGGTCATCGAGGCGGCCGGCACGCCGCGCGAGCGCATCACCGTCCTGCACTGCACCACCGAATACCCCACGCCCATGGGCGAGGTGAACCTGCGCGCCATGCTCCACATCGGCCAGGCCCTGGGCGTGAAGGTGGGCTATTCCGACCACACGCCGGGCATAGCGATCCCTATGGCCGCCGTGGCCCTGGGTGCCACGGTGATCGAGAAACACTTCACCCTGGACCGCAGCCTGCCCGGCCCAGACCACCTGGCCAGCCTGGAGCCGGCCGAGCTGGCCGCCATGGTGAGCGGCATCCGCCATGTCGAGGAGGCCCTGGGTGACGGCATCAAGCGGCCCACGCCCAGCGAGTTGCGCAACCGGCCCATCGCCCGCAAGTCCATCGTCGCGGCCCGCGACATCCGCGCCGGCGAGGTCTACAGCGCCGAGAACCTGGCGGTCAAGCGCCCGGGCACCGGCATCTCGCCCATGCGCTGGGACGAGGTGCTGGGCCAGGTCGCCCGGCGCGACTAC
Organism: Pseudomonadota bacterium; assembly: GCA_046046045.1. GTDB lineage: Bacteria > Pseudomonadota > Gammaproteobacteria > Burkholderiales > Burkholderiaceae_C > Sphaerotilus. The sequence continues at coordinate 3,607 of JBJOKP010000333.1, forward strand.
GCCGCCGACGAGCTGATCGAGTCATGAGCCGGCGCCGCGTCTGCGTGGTCACCGGCACGCGGGCCGAGTTCGGCCTGCTGCGCTGCCTGATCCAGGCCATCCAGGCCGAGCCCAGCCTGGAGCTGCAGCTCATCGCCACGGGCATGCACCTCTCGCCCGAGTTCGGCCTGACCTACCGCGAGATCGAGGCCGCCGGCATCCCCATCGACGCCCGGGTGGAGATGCTGCTGAGCGCCGACTCGTCCAGCGCCGTGGGCAAGAGCATGGGCCTGGGCCTGATCGGCTTTGCCGATGCCTACGCCCGCCTGCAACCCGACCTGGTGCTGCTGCTGGGCGACCGCTTCGAGATCTTCGCTGCCGCGGCCGCGGCCATGGTGGCCGCCATTCCCATCGCCCACCTGCATGGCGGCGAGACCACCGAAGGCGCGTTCGACGAATCCATCCGCCATGCCATCACCAAGATGGCCCAGCTGCATTTCGTGGCGGCCGAGCCCTACCGCCGCCGCGTCATCCAGCTGGGCGAGGCGCCCGAGCGGGTCTTCCTCGTCGGCGGCCTGGGCATCGACGCCA
>JBJOKP010000334.1:0-4160 GCA_046046045.1 Pseudomonadota bacterium
CTGGGAAGGGCCCGGTCGTGGGCGTTATCACGTTTCGGCAAGCCGGGCCGGGGTGGACTCAGCACTGACCCTCGGACGCCACGGTCCGGCCCGCTCAACCCAGCCCTTCGGCGCGGAGCAGCGGCCGCTTCATGACCAGCTTGACCCAGGCCGCGCCGATGGCCAGCACCAGACCCAGCACGCCGGCCAGGGCGCTGTAGATCGGCCCTTCCATCTCTGGCGCCGGGGCGGCGTGGGCGATCACCCAGGCCATGCCGGCGATGGCCAGCAGCTGGGGCCAGGGGGCGCCCGGGGCGCGCCAGGGCCGGGTCACCCCTGGCGCCTGGCGGCGCAAGGCCAGCAGCGAGCCATGGGCCAGCATGTAGGACACCAGCCAGGCGCTGGCCGCCGCCACCAGCAGGGGCAGGATGCGGTTGACGTCGCCCCGTGCGCCCAGCAGCCCCACCAGCGGCAGGGCGGCGACGAAGAGCGTGGCCACCCAGGGCACGCCATGGCGGTTGAGCGGCAGGAAGAGGCCAAAGGCTTCCTTTGATCTGGCCATCTCGTGCAGCATGCGCGGCACCGCCGCCAGCACGGTGTTGATCAGGCTGGCCGTGGCGGTGATGGCCACGGCGGCGAAGATCAGCTTCACGCCTGGGCCGAAGACGGCCAGCACCACGTCCAGATGGGGCAGCGGGCTGGCGGCCAGCTTCTCGCGCCCCAGCACGGCCACCGCGCCCAGGCAGAACAGGGCATTGGCGGCGGCCACCAGGGCGAGGCCCAGGAACATGGCGCGCGGCACGTCGCGCACCGGCCGCGCCGCCAGCCCGGTCATGGGCGTGACGAACTCGGTGCCGATCAGGCTGTACATCACCAGGGCGGCCACGCCGAAGATGGTCACCTGCTCACCCATGCCGGCGAAGCCGGGACGGGCCGCGCTGGCTGTGGCGCCCGCGCCGCCCAGCCCCCCCAGGGCGCTGAGGCCGCAAAGCAGCAGGAAGACCAGCATGGCGAAGGTGAACACCGTCTGCACCCGGGCGAACACATCGGTGCCGCGCAGGTTGAGCGCCACCAGCACGGCCAGCAGGCCACCGGCCCAGACCCAGCCCGGCACGGCGGCGCTGCCCACCACCTGCTCCATCACCGCATCGACCAGCAGCAGTTCGGCAGCCGGGCCGAACAGGGCCGGCACCACATACCCGGCGAAGACCGCGAAGATGGCCGCCAGCGGCCCCAGGCCGGCGCGGATGTAGGTCGAGAGGCCCTCGGCCCGCGGCATCAGCAGGGCCAGCTCGGCATAGGTGGCCGAGTTGCAGAGCATGAGCACGAAGCCGATGGCCAGGGCGCCGAAGAAGCCCCAGCCGGCAATGCCCACGCCCTGCAGCAGGGAGACCATGGTGCCCTGCGCCACGATGACGCCGATGGCCACGGCCAGCAGGGCCGCCAGGCCCAGGCCGGCAGGTGAGGCGGCGTTGCTGCTGCTGGACGCCGATGTGGATGCAGGAGGAGCAGTGGACATGGCGGCAAGGGGATGAGGAAGGGTGGATCAAGCGCGCAGGGCCGGGGGAAGAGCCACACCCAGCAGGCCCAGGGCCAGTTGGTAGCTGGCAGACGGGTCGAGCACATCGAAGGCCAGCACCGGCATGCCGGCCGCAACTGCACCGGCCACGTTGCGGGCCTGGTCGTCGAGAAACAGGCAGGCCGTCACCGGCAGGTCCAGGCCGTCTGCCACCTGGGCATAGGCGCGCGCATCGGGCTTGAGGATGCCGGTGTAGGTGGCGTCGACCACGTGGTCGAACAGCTCCAGCAGCGGCAGGCGGGCTCGGAAGTCGGCGCCGTAGAAGAGGTCCAGCTCGTTGCTGAGGATGGCGAGCTTGAGGCCCGCCGCCTTGACCGCCTGCACCGCAGCGATGGCCTCGGGCCGGATCACGGCCGAGGGGTCGGCGCCGCGGGCGCGCTTGACAAGCGTCTGCATGTCGGCCCAGTCCTCGCCGAGCAGGCGGCCGGTCTCGCGGCTGCGGGTGAGCCAGTAGTCGCGCTCGCTGATCTGGTCGGCCTGCATGGCCTGCCAGAGCGGGTCGCCAGCCGGGTCGAAGGGGCCGCGCCAGCGGAGGGTGCCGGGCGCCAGACCCAGGGCGGCTTCGCTCAGCGCATGGGTCTCGAACATCGTGCGGCTGATGACGCCGCCGAAGTCCAGCACCAGGGCCTTGAAGCCCCCGGGCGGCCGGGTTGCGGTGATGCTCATGCAGGCACCGATGCAGCCACGCCGCGCGGGATCAGGCCCTGAGCCACCCAGGCGTCGAAGCGGGCCAGGGCGGCCTGGGCAAAGGCCGGCTCGTTGATGTGCGCGTCCACCTCGATGAGTTCGGCCGGGGCGCGCACGGCCTGGCGCAGCGCGGCCTGGAAGGCGGCCAGGCCTGCGGGGTCGTGCATGGGCTCGCCGGGCAGGTCCCAGGCCTCGATGCCCTTGGTGGGCAGCAGCACCGCGACCGGGCCCCTGGCGGTGGCGGTGCGGGCGCCTATCTCCTGCGCGATGCGCAGGCGCAGGGGGATGTCGGCGCTGGTGGAGCCGATCAGGCGGTTGTGCTCGTGCGTGGCACGGCCGGCGTAGGCGGGCGGGCAGCCAGCCCAGCCGGCGTAGTCCACCATGTCGCAGGCGCCGGGGGCGACGAGTTGCGGTACCCCTGCCTGGCCAGCGCCGGTGAGGCGGCCGGGGCCCGAGGTGACGCAGGAGCCGGCCAGGTGGTTGGCCAGTTCCTGCAGGCTGAAGTCCATCACCGCGCAGAAACGCCCGGCCTGGGCCAGGGCCTCGAAGGCGCGGCCGCCCATGCCGGTGGTGTGGAAGACGGCCAGCTCGTAGCCGCGTGCTTCGAGCGCCGGTTTCAGGTGCACCATGTAGGCGAGGCAGCTCTTGCCCAGCGAGCTCATGCCCACCAGCGGCCTGTCGCCACGCGGCTTTTCCGATACCAGGCAGGCGCCGACCGCCGCGCCGGCCGCCTGGCTCAGCACCGAACGGCACACCGGGTTCAAGCCATAGAGCCCGCCGGCCCAGAGCACCTGGATGAGGTCGGGCGCGATGCGTTCGGGCGCGATGAGGTGGGAATGCGCCACGGTGGAGAGCAGCACTTTCGGCACGCCCAGGGGCAGGGCTGAGGCGACGTCCAGCGCCAGGTCGGTGCCCATGCTGCCGCCCAGGGCCAGCAGCCCGTCGATGCGGCCCTCGCCATGCAGGCGCGCAGCCAGGGTCACGGCGCCCTGGGCCATCAACTGCATGGCGGTGTTTTCGTCGCCGCTCGTGCGCACGGCCTCGATGGTGGTGGAAGCTGCCGCCGCCACAGCCTCGTTGCTGACGTCAGGCGTGAGCGCGCTGGGCGGCATGACGCCCACGTCCATCACCAGGGAGGTGCCGCCCGCGGCGGCGATGCGCTCGCGAAGGTAGTGGATCTCGTCGGCCTTGGTGTCGGCGGTGCCGACCAGCAGCAGGCGCGGTCGGCTGGCCATCACGCGCCCGCCTTGCCGGTAGCGTATGCAAAGCCGGCATCCAGGCGGTCGACCAGCTGGTCCACCTCTTCGCGGCTGATGATGAGGGGCGGCGAGAGGATAAGATTGGGGCCCGAGACGCGCACCATCAGGCCGCGCTCGTAGCAGGCGCGGGCCACGCGCGCCGGCAGGTCGTTGCTGCGCGGCACGGGGGTGCGGCTGGCGCGGTCCACCACCATCTCCAGCCCGGCCATCAGGCCGATGCCGCGCACGTCGCCGATGCAGTCGTGGCGGTCCATCAGCGTGCGCAGGCGGGCCTGCAGATGGGCGCCGACGCGGGCGGCGTTGCCGGCCACGTCCAGGCGTTCGATCTCGTCCAGCGAGGCCAGGGCCGCGGCCGCGCCCACCGGATGGGCGCTGTAGGTGTAGCCATGCCCCACCGAGGCATTGCCGCTGGTGTCGGCATCAAACACCGCCGCCACCTTGGCCGAGATGGCCGTGGCGCCCAGCGGCACATAGCCCGAGCTGATGCCCTTGGCCAGGCACCACAGGTCGGCCTGCACGCCCCACAGCCGGGTGCCGAACATCGCGCCGGTGCGGCCGAAGCCGGTCACCACCTCGTCGGCGATGAGCAGCACGCCGTGTTTGTCGCAGACCTTCCGGATGGCCGGCCAGTAGTTGGCCGGCGGCACGATGACGCC